>NZ_JCBDGX010000035.1:0-27557 GCF_059834345.1 Vibrio sp. R11-SG3-ISO3-SZ | reverse complement strand
AAGTACTCACCCAGTCTCACGGTTACGTTACAACGCTTAGCAATTTCTACACTGTTCTCTAGGGCCTCAGGGATGTCGGCGAATAGCTCGCACATCTCTTCTTCGGTGCGCAAATATTGCTGAGGGCTGTAATTTTTGGGGCGGCGCGGGTCTTCTAAGGTGTAGCCATCATGAATCGCGACGCGAATTTCATGAGCATCAAACAGCGAGGGCTCGAGAAACACCACCTCATTGGTCGCCACCACGGGCAGTTGCTGCTGCTCGGCAAATTCGAGCGCGAAGTGTAGGTAACTCTCTTCGTCGTTACGCCCGGTTCGAGTGAGTTCGAGGTAGAAACGGTCGGCAAAATGTTGCTGATAAAACTCGGCGCACTGCTCGGCAATCCCTTGGTTACCTTTCAGTAGCGCTCGGCCAATTTCACCGCTTCGACCACCGGATAACACAATCAAACCTTCAGAAAGCTCAGCCAACCACGCTTTGTCAATCACAGGCTGGTGTTGAACATGGCCTCTCAAGTAAGCTTTAGAAATCAATAAGGTGAGATTGTTGTAACCGGTGTTGTCTGCCGCAAGCACGGTCAGCTTCGTCAGCTCATCGCCAAACTCCGGCGATTGCATGACAAAATCCGCCCCTATGATGGGTTTTACGCCACAGTTGTGCGCAGTGCTGTAAAACTTCACCAAGCCACACAGGTTGGTAAAATCGGTGAGCGCAACGGCAGGCATACCTAGTTCAGCCACTTTCTTCACCAAGGGCGGCACTTTCGACAGGCCGTCAATCATGGAGAAATCACTGTGAACTCGAAGGTGGATAAACTTAGGGTCGTTCATAGGTTGTGAATCACTTAGGGTACAAATAGGTAACATCAGTTGGAGGCTATTCTACGTTATCGCCCCCACTCGCTCAATTCAGAAGGCTACTCGATGCCGAGCGCGCGTTTCACCGGCTTAAAGCTTTTGCGATGCTCATCAATCACGCCGTGCGCTTCAATCGCCGCAAAATGGGCTTTGGTCGGGTAACCTTTGTGTTGCGCAAAACCAAATTGCGGATGTCGCTTATCAAGCGCTTCCATCTCTTGATCGCGCACCACTTTTGCGATGATTGACGCTGCACTGATTTGCGCGACACGAAAATCACCTTTGACGACCGCCATCGCATCCATAGGCAGCTCAGGGACTCGGTTGCCATCAATCAGGGCGAGGTCGGGCGTTAGCGATAAACCTGCAATCGCGCGCTGCATCGCAACCATTGTCGCTTGAAGGATATTCCACTCATCAATTTCAGCGGGGGAGCATCGACCGATAGACCAAGCCAACGCTTTCTCTTTGATCTCCGGTAGCAAGGCTAAGCGCTTTTTCTCAGAGAGTTTTTTTGAATCATTGAGCCCTTCGATCGGATTGTTCGGATCGAGGATCACCGCTGCGGTCACGACATCGCCGACTAAAGGACCACGCCCCACTTCATCGACACCGGCAATCCATTGATAGCCCGTTGGGTACTCAAACGGGGCTAAGGGGGTAGCTTGTTTTGCCATTTATGCTTTACCTATTAATGATAATACGGCGTTGGCCGCTTGTTCATCGGCACCTTTACGAATCCAATGATGCATCTCAGTGAATGTCTCGACCATCGCCTCCCCTTCACCAGCCAAGAGCCTTTCTATCTCCGCACTGAGATTTTCTGGTGTGCACGCTTCGAGCAAGTACTCTTTAACGATCTCTTTGTCCGCCAAAATATTGGGTAAAGAGACAAACGGCGTTTTGACTAAGCGACGCGCGATAAACGCAGTAATAGCGTTCACTTTATACCCCACCACCATAGGGCGCTTAATGAGCATGCACTCTAACGCCACGGTGCCAGAGGCCAGCAGGACCACATCAGACGCCGTAATGACGTTACGCGCGGTATCATCCACTAAGGTGAACTCAAGTTCTGGTGCATAAGTTTGCCAAGCATGCTCAAATTGCTCACGACGCTTAGGGTTAACCAAGGCTACCACAAAGCCTAAATCGGGATGGGTTTGATGCAGGCGTTGGCAGGTTTCAAGGAAAGGTTGGGAGAGCATGTTAAGCTCACTGCCGCGACTGCCTGGCAGCACCGCTAACCAGCGTTTATTCGGGTCCAAACCGAGCAACTCACGCGCGGGCGCTTTGTCGGAGACCATAGGAATTGCATCGGCAAGGGTGTGGCCGATAAACTCACACGGCACTTGGTGGCGATCATAGAAGGCTTTTTCAAACGGCAAGAATGCAAGCACCAGATTCGTCGCTGCTTCAATCTTGACGATACGTTTTTGTCGCCACGCCCAAACCGACGGGCTGACATAATGGACGGTTTTAATGCCCGCTTGCTTTAAACTGAGCTCAAGCCGTAAGTTGAAATCAGGCGCGTCGATACCGACAAAGACATCGGGCGGATTGTGAGTAAAGTAATCGACCAAAGAGGCTTTGACTTTGAGCAGTCTTGGCAATCGACCCAGCACTTCGACCAGCCCCATAACGGCCAGTTCTTCCATATCGAACAGAGATTCGCAGCCCTGAGCGATCATCTTAGGGCCACCAATACCGACAAATTCCGCATTGGGGTAGCGCGCTTTTATCGCTTTGATAAAGCCCTCGCCTAAGGTATCACCAGAGAGTTCCCCCGCGACGATACCAATTCTCAGTGGCTTTTCCATTGTCATGATGTATCGGTCCAATTAAATGCAAAATAAAAAAGGCCGTCTGATTTCCTAGACAGCCTTTTAGACATCGAGCGCAGGCCGCGATTAACGAATAATGCCGCGTTCTGTATTTTCCAGCATGTGCGAGAAACGTCCGACAGAGGCAAATTCTTTCGCCATTTCCGCCAAGATAGGTTTCACTTCTTCCATGGTTTTGCCTGAGCGGTAGATTTCTTTGTACGCTTTTTGTAGGGCGCGAATCTCAGCTCTTTCAAACCCATTGCGCTTAAGGCCAACCAAGTTCAAACCAAATGGAGTAGCGTGGTTACCTTGCGCTAAGACATAGGCAGGCACATCTTGGACGACCGCAGAACAGCCACCGATATACGCGTAAGCCCCCACCGTACAGAAAGGGTGAATCGCTGACAGTGCCATCACACCCGCGTAATCTTCCAAGGTTACGTGACCACCTAAAATCGCGTTGTTTCCGATGTGTGTATGGTCACCAACAATCACGTCGTGTGCGATGTGTGCGTTAACACACAATAGGTTGTCGTTACCAATGACCGTCGTCGCTTTGTCTTGCACCGTGCCACGGTGGATCTGCACCGCTTCACGAATGACGTTGCGATCGCCAATCACCACCGTTGTCTCTTCGCCGCCGTATTTCTTATCTTGGTTCTCTTCACCAATGACCGCGTGCGGGAAGATGCGGTTCTCTTTACCTATCGTCGTGTGACCTTTGATCACGACATGGGACATGATTTCTGTGCCCTCACCAATCTCCACTTGGCCGGAGATGTAAGTGAAAGGCCCAACGGTCACATTCGCAGCGATGGATACGTCACCTTCGATGACCGCAGAAGGGTGAATTTGAGCCGTCTCATGAATCATATTAGAACTCTCGACGAGCACATTTAAGCTCTGCTGAACAAACCACTTCGCCATCAACCGTTGCTACACCATTGAATGCAGCAATGCCGCGGCGCTCTTTCAAAAATTCTACTTTGATCACCAGTTGATCACCTGGAGTGACCGGTTTACGGAACTTGGCTCCGTCGACACTGGCAAAGTAGTACAACTCGTTCTCAGAAGGCGCACCAAACGATTTAAACGCCAGAAGACCGGTCGCTTGTGCCATCGCTTCCAAAATCAGTACACCAGGGAACACTGGGAGTTGCGGAAAATGACCCGTAAACTGAGGTTCATTGACTGAAACATTTTTGATCGCCGTGAGGTACTGCGCTTCTTGGAAGTCCGTCACACGGTCAATGAGCAAGAATGGGTAGCGATGAGGCAACAATTCCTGAATTTCAGTAATGTTCATCGTTTTATTTTCAGTAGTCAAAGTCATATTCCTATGTTGAATGCTAAATTTTTTAAGTTGTGGCGCATTATAGACGAAAAAGGCTCGCAAATCGCGAGCCTTCGCTGACAAAAACGCATGAGCCGCCAGATAGACTGAGCAGCGCTCAACGCGCGAGTGCCTGTGGCACACCCTGTTAGTCAGGCTGTTGGTTTTCCAACTGCTTTTCGACCGCTTTCAAACGCTTGTTCATCTCATCAATGCGATGAACACGAGCGGCGGTTTTACGCCATTCACGATTGGTCTGAAGAGGAATACCTGACGAGTACATGCCTTTCTCTTCAATACCTCGCATCACCATGCCCATACCGGTAATGGTAACGCCATCGGCAATCTCAATATGACCATTGATCACGCTGCCGCCACCAATGATACAGTACTTGCCAATGGTGGTACTGCCAGCAACAATCGTACCACCCGCCATGGCGGTACCATATCCGATGTGTACGTTGTGCGCGATTTGCAGTTGGTTATCAAGAATGACGTTATCTTCAATCACCGTATCGTCAAGCGCACCACGGTCAATCGTGGTACATGAACCGATTTCAACTCGGTTACCAATGCGAACGCTACCAAGTTGAGGAATCTTAACCCACTCACCTTTCTCATTGGCATAACCAAAGCCATCTGAGCCAATCACTGTGTTGGCTTGCACTAGACAGTCTTCACCAAGAGAGACTTGATGATAAATGCTCACATTCGGCCATAGCTTGGTGCCTGCACCAATTGAGGCGTTTTTGCCAATAAAGCAGCCCGCGCCAATCGAGACATTATCACCCAGTGTTGCGCCTGACTCGACCACCGCGTTCGCGCCGATCGAGACATTGCTGCCCAGTGTCGCATCCGCGGCGATAACGGCACTTGGCGCGATTTCAGCCGCCGGCATAGGCGTAGTGTCTAGTGCTTGCGCCACTTTGGCGAACGCCACGTAAGGATCGTCAACGACAAGCACGTTGCCGTGACATTGCTCTCGCTGGGCCTCTTTGACCATCACCACAGTGGCTTGGCACTGAGCTAGGTGCTTGGCGTACTTTGGGTTAGAAAGAAAAGTGACATGGCCCGCTTGGGCTTTGTCCATCGGGGCAACCATAGTGACGGTCGCCGTTGCGTCGCCATACAATTGACCCGAGGTAATCGTTGCCAGTTCGGCAAGAGTCAGAGTTTTCATAAACAATTATTTAAGTGCTTTGATCACATCTTCAGAAATATCGAATTCAGGCTTACCGTATTGCAATGCGGTAATATCGATCACGAGATCGTAGCCTTGCTTTTCAGCGATTTTGTTCACCGCGTCTTGAATCACTTTAAACAGTTTCTGCTTCTCTTGTGCTTCACGACGAGCAGACGCTTGCTCAAGAGATTGACCTTTAATGCGGAATTCATTTTCTAGCTGCGCAATTTCGATACGCGCTTTTTCGACATCTTCTTGGCTCATCAGCTCAGCGTCACGCTTAAGTTTTTCCACTTTGGTACGCGCTTTCGCTTCAATCGCTTTTAGCTCGTCCGCTTTGTCTTTAAAGTCTTCCTGCATTTTCTGCAGAGCAACTTCACGTTGGGGCAGAGCCTGAAACACCATGGCGGTATTGATGTAACCAATTTTTTGCGCCGCTTCTGCTGCATGAGCAAAAAGAGAAGACGTCATAATAACAAGGCCAAGGCCCGCCGCTTTGATAGTTTTGTTCACTGTAAAATTCCCCTTTAGAAGGTTCTGCCGATTGTGAAAGTGAAGAATTCTTCGTCATCACCTTCGTATTTCTTAATAGGTTTCGCGACCGAGAAGACCAATGGTCCCATCGGAGACATCCATTGCAACGCCGCACCGTATGATGCGCGATAGTTGGTTGGATCTGAGTAATCCTCATAGTATTGAGTGCCCGCATAACTCGCATCGTAGTTAAACTCGGTATCCCACACACTTGCCGCGTCGACGAACACACTGGTTCGGATTTGGCTGCGCACTTCATCAGACGCAAATGGAGTCGGTACAATCAGCTCCATACTGGCCAGCGCGATAGCATTACCACCAACCGAGTCGTCCGTTGCCACCACACAGCCGTCGTTTCCACTGCTTGGAGGACAGACGCTCGAGTTGCTGGAGTTGTAAACCGCCCTTGGACCTGCTGAGTTAGAACCAAAGCCACGTAATGTGGTGAAGCCACCCGCGTAGTAGTTCTCATAGAATGGGAACAGGTTATCGTTGCCATCCGTTTGACCGTAACCGTTACCGTAACCCAAGCGACCACGCATCAACAAGGTAAACTCGTGCTTTTTGGTCAATGGCACATACTGTCTCACGTCGTACTGCAGCTTAAAGTACTGCGCGTCTGAGCTAGGCACGGTGGCCTTGGCGAACGCACGTTGGTAGTTACCTGCTGTTGGGAAGTAGCCCTTGTTGAGGTTGTTGCGCGTCCAAGAGACATTCACGTCAAAATCTTGAGTGATGATGTTATCGCTTTCACCTTGACCAATACTGGCAGCAAACTGCTGCGCCTGATCGTAGGTGGGCACGTTACCGATGTTGTTATGGGTGTAGCCTAACCCGAATTCGAAACGGTTGAGTTCATCAAACGGGAACCCCCAAGTCACACTAGTACCATAACTTTCGTTGGTGTAGTCGATGATCCCCGCTTCTGAGGCTTCAAATTCGTTGTAGAAAATCTTACCGCCCATACTGACACCATCGAGGTTCCAGTACGGATCACGATACTCAAGGCTGACGTTCTTCTGGTAGTCGTTCATCATTGCACTGATACCGACGCGATCTCCAGAGCCCGCAAAGTTATCTTGTTGCAAACCGACCTGGAAACTGACCCCCGACTCAGTGCCGTAGCCAACACCAAAGTTAATGCTGCCTGAGTTGGCTTCTTTGACGTTGTAGACTAGGTCTACCTGATCATCACTGCCCGGAACTCGTACCGTCTGGACATCAACGGTTTCGAAGAAGCCCAAACGGCTCAAACGGTTTTTACCCGTTTCTATCGCGCGCGAGTTAAGCCAACTGCCTTCCATCTGACGCATTTCACGGCGCAGCACTTCGTCTTTGGTCGCATTGTTACCGACAAAGCGAATATCACGAACGTAGATACGATTGCCCGCCTCGACATTGACAATCAGAGAGACCTGCTGATTTTCATCATCAAATTCAGGAATGGTGGTCACTTGTGGATAGGCATAACCGGCTTCACCCAGTACGCGCTTGATGTTCTCTTCAAGAGAGGTCACGGCAGAGCCATTATAGATTTCGCCGTTTTCGAACGTGACCAAATCTTGCAGCTCTTGCTCTTTACCGATCAGTTCACCACGGAATTGGACATCTTTGACGGTGTACGGCAAGCCTTCTGATAACCCCAGCGTGATGTACACCCCTTTTTTATCGGGTGAAATCGCGACTTGCGTCGAATCCACTTGGAATTTTAAGTAACCACGATCCAAGTAGTACGATCTTAAGGCTTCAATGTCGCCCGCTAAGACTTGCTTTTGATATTTATCATCGGCGAGGAAGTTCCACCATGCGACATCCACATTGAGATTGAAACGGCTCAACAGCTCTTCATCTTCGAAGACTTCATTGCCGATAAAATTGATTTGTTGGATTTTCGCAGAGACACCTTCAGAGAAGACGAATTTGACATCACTCCGGTTACGCGGCAGCGGCGTCACGACTGCTTTAACTGACGCGTTGTATTTACCCACGCTGTAGTAGAAATCTTCCAGCCCTTTCTCAATATTGGACAGGGTAGTGCGATCCAGCGCTTCACCGACGCGCATTCCGGAGGCGTCAAGGTTTTGCTGCAACTGCTCTTCTTTGATCGCCTTATTCCCTGAGAAAGAGATGCTGGCAATCGTTGGGCGCTCTTTGACTTGCACCAACAACACATCGCCATCGCGAAGCACTTTGATGTTCTCAAAGTTACCTGAATCGTAGAGTGCACGAATGATCTCAGAAACGTCTTGCCCATCGACAGTGTCACCGACACGGACAGGCATTTTCAAAAGCGCCGCACCGAGAGCCACACGCTGTAACCCTTCGATCTGTATGTCTTCAACCACGAAGCTCTCGGCACCGTTTGCGCTCACACTCGTCGCGAGAAGCGTCGCAAACAGAATATTTTTCATCGCCATATTTGTTTTAGTTATTCCTTTCTACACCCTTCGCCCCGTTTAAAGACGAGCAAAATCATTGAAAATCGCCACTGCCATGAGAGAGAAGATAATCGCACCGCCGATACGGTAACCCATTTCCTGGACTTTTTCAGGCACAGGGCGTCTGATTATGGCTTCAATAGCAAAAAACAATAAATGTCCACCGTCGAGCATCGGCAGTGGAACGAGGTTTATAATGCCTAAGTTCACGCTGATAAGCGCAAGGAAACCGAGAAAATAGACCAAGCCATAATCGGCGGTCGTTCCTGCCCCTTTCGCGATCGAAATCGGTCCACTTAGGTTGTTCAATCCAACATCACCGACAATCAGTTTTTTCAGCATACTGATGGTCAAGGTGATCACTTGCCCGGATTTTTCAATCGCTTTACCGACTGATTCAAATACACCAAATTGCAGGTCGAAGCGATAGCTTTGCGGCCATTCTGCGACTTCTGGAGCAATTCCCGCAAAACCAATCACTCGCTGGTCTGAAAGCGCTCGGCTGTCTGGCGTTAAAGACACGTCCACAGACTGGCCATCACGCTCCACTTTGAGTGCAAGCGCGCGATTAGGGCTTGCTTGAATGGTCTCGACGACCTGCTGCCAACTCTCGACAGCCCGTCCATCGATACTCACTAACGTATCACCGACAAGCAGGCCAGCACGTTCACCGGCACTTCCCTCGCCGACATTGGTCAAACGAGCGGAAATCTCTGGCGTAAAGGGAATAAATCCAAGCGCTGACATAGCAGACTGCGTCTCAGGGTCAAAGTTCCATTCATCTAAATAGAGCACTTTGGTTTCTTCGACCCCCACACCGTCCGCCGGTGCGACGGTCAGGGTCAATTGACTGTCGCCAATATGGCGGATAAGCCCCATATTGACCGACTCCCAATCTGCGGTTTTGACGCCAGAAACCGCTTTAAGTTCCATGCCAGGTTCAAGACCGGCTTGCGCCGCAATCGAGTATGGCGTGACTTGTCCCACGACCGGTTTCACCGCAGGGACACCAATGATGAACACCAACCAATACGCGAAAATGGCAAACAGGAAGTTAAATGCTGGGCCTGCCGCGACAATGGCGCTTCGCTTCCACAAAGGTTTACGGTCAAAGGCGAACGCTTGCTGATCCGCGGGCACATCATCCACGCGGCCATCAAGCATTTTCACGTAACCACCGAGAGGGATCAAAGAAATAGAGTACTCGGTGCCATCTTTACCGACTTTACTCCATATGGATTTACCAAAACCGATAGAGAATTTTTCGACTTTTACGCCACAGCGGCGCGCCACCCAAAAATGGCCAAACTCATGCACGGCGACCAAAATGCCTAATGCAATGATAAATGAGATAAAGTTCCACAAAATACCGGTCATAGCGTCCGTCCGTTCATGGTTTCTATGGCGAATGCACGTGCCATACGATCGAGCTCTAGAATGCTCTCCAAACTATCACATTGCCCCTGACCACGGCTAGCACAGATCCGATTAGTGACCTGCTCATTGATGCGAGCGATGTCAGTGAACGCCAGTTTACGATCAAGAAAAGCCTGCACTGCAACTTCGTTGGCCGCATTGAGCGCTGTGGTCGCATGCTGGCCTTCAAAACAGGCATCAATGGCCAATTTCAAGCAGGGGTAACGTTGGTAATCCGGCTGTAAAAAGGTCAGTTCGCCCACTTGAGTAAAATCTAACGGTGCCACACCAGCAGCAATACGCTCAGGGTACGAGAGTGTCAGAGCAATCGGCGTTGCCATATCCGGCTCGCCCATCTGAGCCAAGACGGAGCCGTCACGATATTGCACCATTGAGTGGATCACAGATTGAGGGTGGATCAGAACTTTGAGTTGCTCGCGGCGAGCATTGAACAGCCATTTTGCTTCAATAAATTCAAGCCCTTTATTCATCATGGTGGCCGAATCCACCGAGATTTTTGGCCCCATGGACCAGTTGGGATGAGCAATCGCTTGTTCTGGGGTCACCTGCTCTAGACTCGCAATGTCGCTGTAGCGAAACGGCCCGCCAGAACCGGTCAAAAGAATATGGCTAATACCCTGCTTTTCAAGATCGCAGCGCCCTAGCTCCGTTTGCGCCTCGACGGGCAAACATTGGAAGATGGCATTGTGCTCACTGTCAACAGGCATTAACTCCGCGCCATACTTGGCAACCGCGTCGATAAAAAGTTGCCCAGACATCACCAACGCTTCTTTGTTGGCAAGCAGCACTCGCTTACCGGCTTTCACCGCCGCCATGGTCGGTAACAAACCGGCCGCGCCGACAATGGCGGCCATCACGGTATCGACATCATCCAGCGCCGCCATTTGGCACATCGCATCTACACCGGATAACACATCAATGGTGAGCGACTCTCCGGCTAACGCTAACTTGAGCGCGCGCGCAGCATCATCGCTCGCCATGACCGCATACTGGGGTTTCCACTTAAGGCACAACTGGCGCATTTTCTCGACGTTGTGTCCCGCGACTAAAGCAACGACCGAGTAGTGTTCACGATTCTGTTCGAGCACCTTAAACGTACTGTCACCAATCGAACCTGTCGCGCCGAGTATTGTCAACTTACGCATAGTAGTTACAACCAAGAAGGTAAAGGCAAGCGCCGGCTTGCCTTAGAATTAGAAAATGAAGTAGAGCAGCGCAAACACGGGAAAGGCAGCCGTCAAACTGTCAATGCGATCCAATACACCGCCATGACCAGGAATGATGTTACTGCTGTCTTTAATGCCAGAGACGCGCTTAAACATGCTCTCTACCAGATCGCCCAATACTGAGATAATCACCGTCGCTAAGGTAATCCCGACCATCACAAATGCGTTGGTAAACGGAATCTCAAACCAATGTGAAAAGCCCCAAGCAACTAAACTGGCGGTCACCATTCCGCCCACTAATCCTTCAATGGTTTTATTGGGGCTCACTTTAGGTGCCATTTTATGTTTACCGATGCTTTTACCGACAAAGTAGGCACCGCTGTCCGCCGCCCAAACAATCAAACAGACAAATAGAACCAAACGCGCGCCGTGGAAAGGATCGCTATAGAGGTCCTGCGCACGCAGCATCACCACGCTCCAGAAAAAGGGCAATAGCGTTAAGATTCCGAAAAGGTGTCTGAGCAGCGTTGACCCCTGCCACAGTGTGGCGGATTTGGGATAGGTAATCGCTAGCACGCTGGCAAAGAGCCACCAAGCGCAACCCAAGCCTAGTAAAGTAAGGTGGGATAAGGAAATCTCATTTAAGCTGTACGCATCAAATGGGACAAAGAACGCACTGACCGCAAACAGTATCGCTGAAGGGACAAGTGCTAAGTAGCGGGATTTGGCCTCGACAAATTGAGTCCACTCCCAAAAACCTATCATAGTGACCACGGCCAGCGCCGCCATAAACGTAGGTAAAGACAGTTGAAAGATGCCTAAAATGACTAACGGAGCAAGGATAAGTGCCGTTATTATTCTTTGCTTCAAACTTAAATCCTTTATTCGCTTTTCATCAATGCCTTGATTTGTTCACCTGTACACCCGAACCGTCGTTCGCGATTAACAAACCAAGTCACTGCTTCGACAAGACTATTCTCGTCAAATTCTGGCCAGTAGATCGGCGTAAAGTAGAGCTCTGCATACGCCATCTGCCATAGCATGAAGTTGCTAATTCTACACTCTCCACTGGTTCGAATCATCAAATCGACTTCAGGAATGTCGTTCATCGACAAATGATCGGTCATTAATGATTCAGTAATCTCTTCTGGTGCAAGTTCACCGCGAGCCACTTTGCTGGCAATCGCTTTGGTCGCTTCCACAATGTCCCATTTGCCGCCGTAATTCGCCGCAATATTGATCACCATTCCGCTATTGTTCGCCGTTAAGGCTTCTGCAGCGGCAATTTTCTCTTGCAAGCGTTCATTAAAACGAGACTTGTCACCAATGATCCGAAGCTTGAGGTTATTCTTATGCAGTTTCTTTACTTCTGATGACAGCACAGAAATAAACAACTCCATCAACACGCCGACTTCTTCTTCTGGTCTGCGCCAATTCTCGCTACTGAAAGCAAACAAGGTGATGGCCTTGATGCCGAGTTTAGCGGAAGTCGAAATCGCCTTACGTACCGCTGCCACTCCATTTTTATGGCCAAAGACACGCGGTTTACCTTGTGCTTTCGCCCAACGGCCATTGCCGTCCATGATGATTGCGATGTGTTTAGGGAGTACGTCAGGTGAGAGTTGAATGTTTTGCATAAGAGGGATTGGGTTTCCAGCAGGGTCGAAGAGATGCAATAAAAAAACGCTGTGCTGTTCGCCCAGCGTTTTTACTCATGGGCAGTTTAATGACTATTAAACTTCCATCAACTCTTTTTCTTTTGCTGCTAGCACTTCGTCAACTTTCTTAACCGCTGCGTCAGTCAGTTTCTGAATTTCATCTTGTGCTTTGCGATCTTCGTCTTCCGAGATCTCTTTGTCTTTCAATAGCGCTTTAAGGTCACCATTGGCATCACGACGAATGTTACGAATCGCTACGCGAGCACCTTCTGCTTCACCGCGAACGATCTTAACGAGGTCTTTACGACGCTCTTCTGTCAGTGGTGGCAGAGGAACACGGATGATAGTGCCCGCAGACATTGGGTTTAGCCCCAAATCAGACATCATGATCGCTTTTTCTACTTTCTGAGTCAGCTCTTTGTCGAATACCGTGATCGCCAGTGTACGCGCATCTTCCGCAACAACGTTCGCGACTTGGTTTAACGGTGTTGGTGCGCCGTAGTACTCAACTGAAATACCAGAAAGAAGGCTTGGGTGAGCACGACCAGTACGTACTTTAGATAGGTTGTTTTTTAGCGCTTCAACGCTTTTTTCCATGCGCTCTTGAGCGTCTTTTTTGATTTCGTTAATCACAATATCACCTTGATGTGTCATTCTTATCGAAGTCTCCCCACTAATGGGATGACGACCTTCGAAAGGCAATACCGTAGCCAACACAATGCTCGCTACGGTTGAATTCAATTAGTTTGCAGAGCTAATCAGTGTGCCTTCAGCTTCACCCATAACCACGCGGCGCAGTGCACCAGGTTTGTTCATGTTGAACACACGAATTGGCATTTTGTGGTCACGAGCCAGAGTAAATGCGGCTAAATCCATTACTTTCAGTTCTTTATCAAGAACTTCAGCGTAAGATAGCTTATCATACAGCTCCGCGTCTGGGTTGGCTACTGGGTCTGCAGTAAATACCCCGTCCACTTTTGTCGCTTTGAGAACCACGTCAGCTTCAATCTCAATACCGCGCAGACACGCCGCTGAATCTGTTGTGAAGAATGGGTTACCTGTACCGGCAGAGAAGATCACAACGCGACCTTGGCGCAGCTGGCTGATAGCATCGGCCCAGTTGTAATCATCACACACACCTTTTAGAGGGATAGCGGACATCACACGCGCGTTCACATACGCACGATGCAGCGCATCACGCATCGCAAGACCGTTCATCACTGTTGCTAGCATGCCCATGTGGTCACCGACAACTCGGTTCATACCTGCCTCAGCAAGACCGGCACCACGGAACAAGTTACCACCGCCGATAACAACACCCACTTGAACGCCCAGTTCAACGAGCTCTTTTACCTCTTGAGCCATACGATCAAGGATCGTAGGGTCGATACCAAAACCTTCTTCGCCTTGTAGAGCTTCACCGCTCAGTTTTAACAGAATACGTTGATATGCTGGTTTAGGGTTTGTCGTCATGGAGTCTACCTTCCAATAAAGAGAGTGGTTGATTAACAGTCATGGATAGGGGAGAAAATTAAGTTCATAGACCCTAGTTCCTAGAGAAGAAATCCACTCTAGACTCTAGGAACTAGGCACTAGGCACTAGGCACTAGGCACTAAGCACCTAGGAACTCGCACCGAGTCACTATCACCCCTATTCATCACGGCTAATCGTTTGCACGCTAGTCATAAAAAGACCGCAGCCTTGGCTACGGTCTAAATAGTAAGCGCTACACTCAGGATTAACCTTTTTGAGCTGCTGCTACTTCTTCAGCAAAGCTCATTTCTGCGCCTTTCTCAATACCTTCGCCAACTTCTAGGCGAACGAACGTAGCAACAGAAGCGCCTTTCTCTTTCAGCATTTCGCCTACAGATTTCTTAGGCTCCATGATGAACGCTTGACCTGTTAGAGAGATTTCGCCAGTGAATTTCTTCATGCGGCCGATAACCATCTTCTCAGCGATCTCTTGTGGCTTGCCTTCGTTCATAGCGATTTCAACTTGAACTTCTTTCTCTTTAGCCACTACGTCAGCTGGTACGTCTTCTGGGTTAACGTACTCTGGCTTAGACGCAGCAACGTGCATTGCAACGTGCTTAAGAGTTTCAGCATCGCCTTCACCCGCTACCACAACACCGATTTTCTCACCGTGACGGTAAGAAGCGATTGCAGCACCTTCAACGTACTGAACGCGACGGATGTTGATGTTTTCACCGATCTTAGCAACTAGAGCAACACGCTCTTCTTCGAATTTAGCAACAAGCTCTTCAGCAGATGCTTTAGACGCTAGCGCGTCTGCTGCTACTTTCTCTGCGAATGCAGTGAAGTTGCCATCTTTAGCAACGAAGTCAGTTTGGCAGTTAACTTCAAGAAGAACAGCAACACCGCCTTCTTCTTTGATGATGATTGCGCCTTCAGCTGCTACGTTACCTGCTTTCTTAGCAGCTTTCGCAGCGCCTGATTTACGCATGTTCTCGATTGCTAGTTCGATGTCAGCGTTTGCTTCAACAAGCGCTTTCTTACATTCCATCATACCTGCGCCAGTACGTTCGCGCAGTTCTTTAACTAGAGCAGCAGTAACAGCCATTCTCTATTCCTCAGTTGATTCTGGATTGGGTAAAAAACAGGGGCCTACACACGTTCGGCCCCTATTGATAACTATAACTCAGTTTATGCGACAACAAGATTGCACATAAACCAAGTGTGACACGGAGCCGCTATTATTCAGCTTCTACGAAACCGTCTTTTTCAGCAGCTGCAGCTACGTCTTTGTTACGACCTTCTGTAACCGCTTGAGCAGCAGCGTTTAGGTATAGCTGTACTGCACGGATTGCGTCATCGTTACCTGGGATAACGAAGTCAACGCCGTCTGGGTTAGAGTTAGTATCAACAACAGCGTAAACTGGGATACCTAGGTTGTTTGCTTCTTTAACTGCGATGTGCTCGTGATCAGCGTCGATAACGAATAGAGCGTCAGGTAGGCCGCCCATATCTTTGATACCACCAAGAGATTTCTCTAGCTTCTCCATTTCGCGAGTACGCATTAGAGCTTCTTTCTTAGTTAGCTTGTCAAAAGTACCGTCTTGAGACTGAGCTTCTAGGTCTTTTAGACGCTTGATAGACTGACGAACAGTTTTGTAGTTAGTTAGCATACCGCCCAACCAGCGGTTGTTAACGAAGTACTGGTTGCTAGCAATAGCCGCTTCTTTAACAGCTTCAGATGCAGCGCGCTTAGTACCTACGAAAAGAACTTTACCTTTTTTCTCGCCAACTTTTGCTAGCTCAGCAAGCGCTTCGTTGAACATTGGTACAGTTTTTTCTAGGTTGATGATGTGAACGCGGTTACGAGCACCAAAGATGAATGGCTTCATTTTTGGGTTCCAGTAACGAGTTTGGTGACCGAAGTGAACACCAGCTTTCAGCATATCGCGCATTGATACAGTTGCCATTTTAAAATCCTCTATGGGGTTAGGCCTCCACATTCCCCATAACTCCGACTAGGCTTCTGCCCAGCACCCCGGAATATGTGTCGGAATGTGTGTGATTTAAAGATAAATGTGTTTGGATGTTGCCCGCTTCGCCACCTCAACGCATCAAGGTGAAGAGAACAGACCGCAATTCCGGCGCGCTTTATATCATATTTTTGCGTTGTTTGGCTAGAAAAAAAAACCACTTTCACCGCGTCCAACCCCCGCGAAATCACCGACCGTTACAGCAACCCTAGTCATTTTAAGGATTTATCGAGATTACACTTTCGCCCCTCTTCCTGTTAGAATGCGGCCATTCGCACCAGAGCGTGCTGACAGTGTTAGATAGAGAAAGCCGATGTCAATTAAGATCAAAACCGCACAAGAAATTGAACGCATGCGCATAGCTGGCGCATTGGCCGCTGAAATCCTAGAGATGATCGAGCCACACGTCCAAGTCGGCGTGACGACCGATGAGCTCAACCAGATTTGTCACGACTACGCCACCAGCAAAGGTGCGTACTCTGCGCCACTCGATTATCATGGGTTCCCGAAATCTATCTGTACTTCGATCAACCACATTGTTTGCCACGGCATTCCTGCCAACCAAGATGAAATTGGTAGCAACGGTCAGATGAAACCGGCGGTGTTAAAAGATGGCGACATCATCAACATCGACATCACAGTGATTGTTCCTGATGATGAAAACGCCGATCTTTCCGTGCGCCCAGCAGGCTACCATGGCGATACTTCGAAGATGTTCTTAGTGGGTGAGGTCTCCCCTGCCGACAAGCGCTTGTGTATGGTGACACAAGAAGCCCTGTACGTCGGGATGCGTAAAGTCAAACCGGGTGCTACGGTTGGCGATATTGGCAGTGCCATCGAGAAATACATCAAAGAGAACAACAAGAAAAACCCACGTAATAAGTTCTCTATTGTCAAAGACTTCTGTGGTCATGGTATCGGCAACGAGTTCCATGAAGAGCCACAAATTGTTCACTACAAGAACAATGACCGACGTGTGTTGAAAGAAGGCATGTGCTTTACCATCGAGCCTATGATTAACGCCGGTAAATTTGGTGTCAGCGTCGATGCCGAAGATGACTGGACGGTCTACACTGGCGATGGCAAAAAATCCGCTCAGTATGAGCACACCATAGTCGTAACGAACAACGGCTGTGAAGTGCTGACACTAAGAAGCGATGACACCATCCCACGCCTGATGAACAACGATTAACGATTGAATGGAATATCCCCGCTTACGGGGATATTTTTTTATCTGACTAACTTTGCTAGATTCCTAATTAGGATTTTTTGCTGCATGGATTCGCTGTATGCCCTTTCAAACCCCTTTAGCGCTCGACGAGTCGCAACTCTCAGTCGCCGAGCTTAAACAGCAACTGGAACAGTTTGCTGAACATCAAAAGAATGAATTTCTCAACCATCACCCAGTGACTGACCTTGTCCTAGGTCGCTCTGACTACATTGATTTACTATTAAATCGACTGTGGCAACATTTCGATTTCGCCAACTTACCCAACATCAGCTTAGTTGCGGTAGGCGGTTATGGCCGCGGTGAGCTACACCCGCTCTCGGATATTGATATCCTGATTGTCTCTCGCCATACCTTACCGGAAGCGCTGGCCGCCAAAGTCAGCGAGTTTATTACCCTGCTATGGGATTTGCGCCTGGAGATCGGTCACGCCGTGCGTACGGTTGAGCAATGCGCGCAAATCGGCCGTGAAGACCTAACCGTTGCGACCAATTTGCAAGAAGCACGCCTGTTGTGTGGCTGTGAAGAGACCTTCCACAAGCTAAAGATGGAAATCCATTCAGAGAGCTTCTGGCCAAGCGAAATCTTCTATCAAGCGAAAGTACAAGAGCAACGTGAGCGCCATGCGCGCTATCACGACACCACCTACAATCTGGAGCCCGATATTAAGTCAACGCCAGGCGGACTGAGGGATATTCACACCTTAAGCTGGGTCGCAAGGCGCCATTTCGGGGCCACTTCTTTGTTAGAGATGAGTAAATATGGCTTTCTCACTGACGCGGAATATCGTGAGTTGGTCGAATGCCAAGATTTCCTTTGGCGCGTACGTTTTGCCCTGCATCTACAGTTAAAGCGCTACGACAACCGCCTCACCTTTGCCCACCAAGCCCAAGTAGCCGAGCTGCTCGGTTTTCAAGGTGAGGGTAATCGAGGTGTGGAGAAAATGATGAAAGAGTTCTACCGCACGCTGCGCCGTGTGGCTGAACTCAACAAAATGCTACTTAAGTTGTTCGACCAAGCAATTCTGGACAATGGGATTGAGGCCGAGCCTATCATTCTCAGTGAGGACTTTCAGCGCCGAGGACATCTGATAGAAGCGCGTAAACCTGCATTGTTCCAAGCGCGTCCTGAAACCATTCTGGATATGTTTTTACATATCGCTAACGACTCCACCATTGATGGCGTCGCACCCTCAACCATGCGCCAACTTCGCACCGCTCGGCGCCGTTTGAACAAGTTTCTTCACACTATCCCAGCGGCGCGTGAAAAGTTTATGGATCTGTGCCGACACCCTAACGCCCTCACTCGCGCCTTTACACTGATGCACAAACTCGGAGTGCTAGCCGCCTATTTACCGCAATGGAGTCAAATTGTCGGTCAGATGCAGTTCGACTTATTCCACGTCTACACCGTCGATGAGCACAGCATGCGCTTGCTGAAACACATTCACACCTTTAGCTTTGCGCAAAATCACGACAAGCATCCGATCTGCTGTGAAATATACCCACGAATTCAAAAGAAAGAGCTGTTGATCCTTGCGGCGATTTTCCATGATATCGGTAAGGGACGTGGCGGCGATCACTCGGTGATTGGCGAAGCGGAAGCCTATGATTTCTGTATTGAGCATGGTTTGTCGAAACCTGAAGCCAAACTGGTTTCTTGGTTGGTTCGTCATCACCTCTTGATGTCTGTCACCGCTCAGCGTCGAGATATTTACGATCCTGAGGTGATCACTGAGTTTGCCAAGCAAGTGCGAGATGAAGAGTATCTGGAGTACCTCGTCTGTCTAACCGTCGCTGATATCTGCGCCACCAACCCTGAACTTTGGAACAGCTGGAAACGCACACTGCTCGCTGAGCTTTTTTACTCGACGCAACGTGCCTTACGCCGCGGTTTAGAGAACCCTGTCGATGTGCGTGAGCGTATCCGTCACAACCAGCAGTTAGCTTCTGCCCTGCTGCGCAAAGAGGGATTCAGTGCCAGAGAGATCGAAGTACTGTGGCAACGCTTTAAAGCCGACTACTTCTTAAGACACACCCACAAACAAATTGCGTGGCACTGCGCACATCTACTGCGCCATGACGATCCGGCTAAGCCATTGATCTTAATCTCTAAGAAAGCAACCCGAGGCGGAACGGAAGTGTTTGTCTACAGTAAAGACCAACATGCTCTGTTTGCGACAGTGGTGGCCGAGTTGGATAGGCGCAATCTCAACGTTCACGATGCGCAGGTCATGACCAGTAAAGATGGCTATGTGTTAGATACCTTTATGGTGTTGGATCAACACGGTGAGGTCATTGATGAGACGCGCCACAAGGCACTGATTAAGCACTTGGTCCACGTACTCGAAGATGGTCGCCCAACCAAGATCAAAACCCGTCGAGTGCCGCGTAACCTGCAGCACTTCAAGGTGAAAACACAAGTCGACTTTCTGCCGACTAAGAGTAAAAAGCGCACCTTGATGGAGTTTGTGGCCCTCGATACCCCAGGACTGCTTGCCACGGTAGGGGCGACGTTTGCCGAATTGAATCTCAACCTGCACGCCGCCAAAATCACCACCATTGGTGAGCGGGCTGAGGACTTGTTCATTATCACCAGTGATCACACCGGCAAGCTCAGCGAAGAAGAAGAACAACGACTGCGTGAGACCTTGATCAAGAACGTGGCTGAGTTGGCGCCGTAAGCGATCTCGTCCACAAGTTGCAAAGCTGATTAAAAAACAACTATCTACCACGATCATAGGCTGCTACATTAACCTATGAACACTTTGTTTCCCTTCCCGGATGGGAAGGGGTTACTACAACACAAAAGAGGTAGCTTATGTTTCCAAACCTCACTGGTTTAGGTATTCACGAGCCTAAGCAAATTGAGCGCTATTCACTTCGTCAAGAAGCGCACAAGGATGTGTTAAAGATCTATTTTCGTAAGCAAAAAGGCGAATTGTTTGCGAAAAGCGTAAAATTCAAATATCCCCGCCAAGTCAAAAACGTACTCGTCGACAGTGGCAGTCACCAATACAAAGAAGTGACTGAGATTAATCGCAATTTAACGCTGGTTATCGATGAATTAAACCAAATCACGCGACCAGAAAAAGCGGCTGAAACGGACGTGAAACAGAAAATCTTGTCCGATCTTCGTCACTTAGAAAAAGTGGTCGCCAGCAAGATTGCCGAGATTGAAGCCGACTTAGAGAAGCTGAAATAAGCGTACTCTCAACCTAGAAAGACAAAGGACAGCGCAGTCGCTGTCCTTTTTTATTGCGTTCCATATTTTGCTGTCTCTATGACTAAGCCCTGCTATAGCCAGCCTGCATATCGACCAATGAGATAGAGTGATACCGCAGCCATGAGGCCAGCGACGATATCATCAATCATTATACCCAACCCGCCGTGAATACGCTTATCGAGCCAGCCAATCGGCCAAGGCTTGACCATATCGAAAAATCGAAACAAGACAAATCCGGTCAACAGCCACTTCCAATCCGTCGTCGACAGGCTAAATAGAGGCACCACTAGCATGGTTATCCAGAAGCCAGCAAACTCATCCCAGACGATCGAGCCGTGATCATGCACGCCCATGTCATCAGACGTCACTTGGCAAATTTTGACGCCAATCCAGCAAGAGAACAGCACCGCCACAATATAGAGTGGTAACGGTAGTTGGACTAAAAGAAGATAAAAAGGCACCGCAGCTAAGGTGCCCATGGTGCCGGGGACGATAGGAGAAAGTCCGCTGCCAAAGCCTGTCGCAAGCAGATGCCACGGGTTTTTCAGCGAAATAAGTGCTAAGGGATTTGTCATACTGATTCACTAAAATGATCATAGCCTTGTCGTGGCCATGTCATTGATTGTCCTTTTGAGTGAAGTTCCCAGTGACCCTGTGGGCGAATTTGGCCGATGCAGGTCACCTTACAATTACAGTGTGCTAGCGCACTCTCAATGGAGCCACGATTGGCCTCGCTGACGGTAAAACAGAGTTCGTACTCTTCGCCGCTCGACAACGCCATTTGCTGAGCACGTTCAGTGCTGGCCAAAAATGTCACCAGTTCATTAGAAACAGGAAGCGTGCTCACGTCAAGGCTTGCTCCAACCTCTGAGCATTCAAGAATATGCCCAAGATCAGCAATTAACCCATCAGAGATATCGACCGCGGCACTGGCGAGCCCCAACAAGGCTTGTCCGACCAAGACACGCGGCGTTGAATAGTAATGTCGATGTACTAACTCGCTTGCCAAAGGCTTTTGGGCCAAGCTTGGATCAAGGATCACATCCAACCCCGCTTGGCTATCACCAAGCTCTCCGGTGACGTAGATCCAATCCCCTACTTGAGCCCCATCTCGGCGTAGCGCTTTATTTGGGTCTACGTATCCCTGTACTGTTAAGGTCATACTGAGCGGCCCTTTGGTGGTGTCTCCGCCAATCAGTTGAATATCGAAATAGTCCGCCAATTGGTAGAATGCGTCACAAAATCCGCTCAACCAAGACTCATCAGCCTCAGGTAGGGTGAGCGCCAACGACACCCAAGCAGGTGTTGCTCCCATCGCCGCTAAATCACTGATGTTGGACGCCAGCGCTTTGTGCGCAACAGCGTGAGGATCGGCGTCGAGGAGGAAATGGGTTCCCGCGACTAAGGTATCAGTGCTGATTGCAATCGCCAGATCACTGCCTGGTGGTTGGACTAGCGCACAGTCATCGCCTGCCGCCAACAGCACGTCTTTGCGCTGCCCTTGTCGACCAACAAAATATCGATTAATTAGGTTAAATTCACCCGCCATAGAGAATTTCTCACATAAAAAAGGTCAGCGCTTGCTGACCTTTTATCTCAAAACTACTGAGTTACTTTTTACGTACGTGTGGTGCGGCTTTATCCAGCACACCATTGACGAATTTGTGGCTATCTTCTGCAGCAAACACTTTTGCCAACTCAATCGCTTCGTTGATGACCACTTTGTAAGGAACATCTTCGCGGCGAGTCATTTCATACATCGCAAGACGAAGCAACGCAAGCTCCATCATGTCCAAATCTTGCATTGGACGCGCAGTGTATGGACGAATTTTGCTGTCTAGCTCTGTGTGACTTAGCACAACACCTGATAACAGGTCACGGAAGTAGGCAACGTCTGTATCTGGAGCAGAAAGCGCTGGCTCTTGAGCGTGGTGCTCTTCTTCATCGTACTTACCGCCCGATAAGAACTGCTCTTCAATTGTGGCAACATTTTCTTTGGTAATTTGCCAAGAGTAGATTGCTTGTAAAGCAAATCGACGTGCATTACGACGTGCGGCTGGTTTCACACTGGCCCCCATTAGGAATCAATTTCTGATAGAACGTTAATCATCTCAAGTGCGCTTAGTGCAGCCTCTGCACCTTTATTACCAGCCTTGGTTCCTGCGCGCTCAATTGCTTGGTCAATTGTATCAACGGTCAATACGCCAAACGCCACTGGTAAACTGTATTCCAATGAGACTTGAGCAAGACCTTTGTTACATTCACTACAAACATAGTCAAAGTGTGGTGTACCACCACGAATCACCGTACCAAGCGATACGATCGCGTCAAATTTACCGGTTTTTGCAACACGCTGAGCAACCAATGGCAGTTCAACTGCACCAGGGCAACGCACAACGGTGATGTTCTCTTCGCTAACTTGTCCATGACGCTTTAAAGTATCGATTGCACCAGACAATAGACTTTCGTTAATAAAACTGTTGAAACGAGAAATAACGATAGCAATTTTTGCATTTGGCGCTGGGAAGCCACCCTCGATCACTTTCATAAGCTTTCCTTTAACTATATTCATCAAGTGAGAATCGCCGGATTCTAGCACAAATTTGTGAGCAATATCTAATGGAAATTCGCACCGACTGGGGAGGTGGCAGACGATGCCACCTTCCACTCAATCTTGCTTATTCGCAGATGTACTCAACGACATTCAAACCAAAACCACCCAATGCATGGTATTTTTTGTTGGTCGATGACAGCAGACGCATATCATGCACGCCGAGATCCGCAAGAATTTGCGACCCAACGCCCACGCGACGTGATGTGCCTTGACGCTTGGCCAGCGTCGGCGCTTCCCCTTTGTCTTGCGCTTCAAACATCTTCACGCGGTGGATGAGTAAATCGGTCGACTCTTCGTTGCCCAAAATCACCAATACGCCGCCCTCTTCACCGATGCGCTTCATCGCCGCATCCAGGCTCCAGCTGCGGTCTGCGTTCCGGTTACTGTGCAGCAAGTCGGTAAAGGTATCTTGTAAATGGACACGCACCAATGGGGTTTGTGTCATCTCACCTTTGCAGAGCGCGTAATGGACTTGGTTGTCAATAACATCACGGTATGTGACCAATTTGAACTCACCAAACTCCGTCGGCAATTGGCACTCTGCTACGCGCTCAATGGTGGTTTCCGTGTTGTTGCGATACTCAATCAGATCGGCAATGGTGCCCAGTTTGATGTCGTGCTTTTGCGCAAACACTTCCAGATCAGGGCGACGCGCCATCGTGCCGTCATCGTTAAGGATTTCAACAATCACGCCTGCGGGCTCAAGACCTGCAAGGCGAGCCAAATCACAGCCTGCTTCGGTGTGACCTGCGCGCGTTAACACGCCACCTTCTTGCGCCGCCAGCGGGAAAATGTGCCCGGGCTGAACGAGATCCGCCGCTTTGGCGTCTTTTGCCACTGCAGCTTGCACTGTACGGGCGCGGTCGGCGGCAGAGATGCCCGTTGTCACCCCTTCAGCAGCCTCAATCGACACCGTGAAGTTGGTGGTGTACTGCGCGTTATTGTCTTGCACCATGGGTGGCAATCCGAGCTTTTCACAGCGTGATTTGGTCATGGTCAAACAGATCAAACCGCGACCGTGGGTTGCCATAAAATTGATCGCTTCCGGCGTGACGTGCTCCGCCGCCATGATCAAATCGCCCTCATTTTCACGATCTTCATCATCCATGAGGATGACCATTTTACCCGAGCGAATGTCGTCGATGATTTCTTGAGGCGTACTAATTGGCATGATTCTGTTCCTTATTATTGGCGCGGCTTTTGCGGACGTTCGACGTCACTACGCAAATCCGTTTTGTTGTAAGAATTCGAGTGTTAGGGTGGATTCTGGCTGTGCCGAGGTAGAAGCGGTTAATAGACGCTCCATATAACGGGCCAAGACGTCGACTTCGAGATTAACTTTACGCCCGACGTGGAAGTCGGCGATGGTGGTCTCTTCTCCCGTATGCGGCACGATAGTGAGCTTGAAAGCGTTTTTACGCAGCGCATTCACGGTTAAGCTAATTCCATCAACCGTGATGGAGCCTTTCTCTGCCACGTATTTCGCGATGGATTCCGGCATCGAGACCCAGAACTCAATCGCGCGACCGACACTGTTGCGCTCAACGATCTCGCCAACACCGTCCACATGGCCGGAGACAATATGACCGCCGAATCGAGTGGTCGGCAGCATGGCTTTTTCAAGGTTAACTTTGTCACCCGCTTGATAATCAGCAAAGCCGGTTTTTTGCAGTGTCTCGAGGGATAAATCGGCGCTGTAACTGGTCGCGGTGTAATCCACCACCGTTAAGCAGACACCATTGGTCGCAATACTGTCGCCCAGTTTGACATCGCTCATGTCCAATTTACCGACCTCGACGGTCACACTGATGTCTTCCCCTTTTGGGGTGATGGCAGATAGGATCCCTACTGCCTCTACAATACCTGTAAACATATTAGGATTCTTTGTTAGCTAGTTTGGCGACAACACGAATGTCTTTGCCGACCATACGAATATCTTGAATATCGAGCTCGATGCATTCACTCATGGCACCAAGCCCTAAAGCACCGAGCAGGCCTCGTCCATCACTGCCCATCAGTTTAGGCGCGACGTAGAGAATCAGCTCATCCACCAATCCCGCTTTGAGCACACTTTGCGCAAGCGTTGGGCCCGCTTCAATCCATAGCTGATTGATGTTGTGATCTTGGGCTAAGCTGGCGAACGTAGCAAAGAGATCCACACGTCCATCATCCCCGAGCGGTGCGTTGAGAGCGCCATTTGGCCCCACCACCAGCACCTCGCCCGGTGTATTAAAGAGTTTAAGCTCTGGATGAAGCTGCCCTTGCCGGTCCAAAATGACACGCACTGGCTGACGGAGATCGGTGGGTGAGTATTGAAGTTTCAGCGACGCAGGCAAGTCATCAAAACGGACATTGAGTGAAGCATCATCGGCGATCACCGTTTGGCTAGTGGAGAGAATCGCACTGCTTTGCGCTCGGTAGCGCTGCACATCCTGACGGGCTTCTGGACTGGTGATCCATTGGCTCTCCCCATTACTTAGCGCCGTTTGTCCATCAAGGCTAGCCGCCAGTTTCAATTGTACATAAGGCATTTTGCTGTGCATGCGCTTTAGGAAGAATGGGTTTAACGCCACGGCATCTTGTTCGAGCAGCCCGACTTGGACCTCAATACCCGCGGCGCGCAGCATTTCAATACCACGACCTGCTACTTGCGGATTAGGATCTTGCATCGCGCAGACAACCTTCGCGACTTGGGCATTGATCAAACCTTCCGCGCAAGGCGGCGTGCGACCATAGTGGGAGCATGGCTCCAAGGTAACATACGCGGTCGCCCCTTGCGCCTTGTCGCCTGCCATACGCAACGCATGCACCTCAGCATGAGGCTCACCGGCTCGAAAGTGGAAACCTTCCCCGACAATGTCGCCATCTCGGGTAATGACACAGCCAACATTAGGATTCGGCGCTGTGGTGTATTTCCCCCGCTGTGCGAGTTCAATGGCGCGCGCCATCATTTGATAATCTTGTGCACTAAACATGCTCGCCTTTCACCACGCTTAACCGTTTAATCTTCGAGCTTGGCGATCTCTTCACCAAACTCACGAATATCTTCAAAGCTGCGGTACACAGACGCGAAACGAATGTAAGCCACTTTGTCGAGCTCTTTCAACTGCTCCATGACCAGATTGCCGATCATCTCACTCGGCACTTCTCGTTCCCCCGTCGCACGCAACTTAGACTTGATCATGCTGATGGCCAACTCGACGGCATCGGCACTCACCGGACGCTTCTCAAGCGCTCGTTGCAAACCACCAATCATTTTATCTTCATTGAATGGCTCACGATTTCCGTTGGACTTGATGACTTTCGGCATCACCAATTCCGCGGTTTCAAAGGTAGTGAATCGTTCACTGCACGCTAAACACTGCCTGCGGCGGCGCACCTGGTGGCCGTCAGCTACAAGACGAGAGTCGATCACTTTAGTATCGTTCTCAGAACAAAAAGGACAATGCATATCACCTCCATATTAGTGGCAAACAGTGTAACGGAAATCCAAGAAGTTAGAAAAGCAAAAGGGGCAAACTTGCCCCTTTTTCAAATGGTGTCTGGTGAAAGTGTTAACTGCGCGGCAAGTAGTTCGCTTTACCGACCCATTTGTAGCTGGTGAGCTCTTCTAGACCCATAGGACCGCGTGCGTGCAATTTCTGGGTCGACACGGCAACTTCAGCCCCAAGGCCAAACTGCGCACCATCAGTAAATCGCGTCGCTGCGTTGACATACACCGCCGCCGAACCCACTGAGTTAATGAAACGCTCTGAATTTTCCAAGCTGTTGGTCATGATCGCATCGGAGTGACTCGCGTTGTGAACGCGCATATGGTCGATCGCCTCATTGACATCCGCCACCACTTTCACGCCTAAGGTGTAACTCAACCATTCGGTGTCAAAGTCGCCCTCTTTCGCGTCGCGAAGATCGCGTGCGCCCGCCATCAAGGCTTTCGCTTTAGGTTCTGCGACAAACGCGACACTCTCGTTTATGCGCTCAACAATCATAGGCAGAAAACGTTCCGCGACCGCTTGATGGACCAATAAGGTGTCTAGCGAGTTACATGCTGATGGACGCTGTACTTTGGAGTTTTCCACCACATCGAGCGATTTTTCTAGATCCGCACTCTCATCAACAAAAATGTGGCTAATGCCAAATCCACCGATGATGACAGGAATCGTACTGTTCTCTTTACACATTTTGTGTAAGCCTGCGCCGCCTCTTGGGATGATCATATCCACGTACTCATCCAGTTTGAGTAGCTGAGAGACCCATTCGCGATCTGGATTTTCAATGTACTGAACCGACGCCGCAGGCAACCCAGCTTTGGCCAGTGCAGATTGGATGACCTTCACCAACTCCATATTGGAGTAAAACGTCTCTTTACCACCACGCAAAATACTCGCATTGCCGGTTTTTAAACACAGCGCAGCAATATCGATAGTGACATTAGGGCGCGCTTCATAAATCACACCGACCACACCGAGCGGCACACGACGGCGAGAGAGAGACATGCCGTTCTCTAGCACCTTGCTGTCTATCTCACTGCCAACAGGATCATTGAGGGTG
>NZ_JCBDGX010000034.1:0-24435 GCF_059834345.1 Vibrio sp. R11-SG3-ISO3-SZ | reverse complement strand
AAATGATGCCGTGCGGGCGACCAATGAGCTGACGGAAATCATCGTGATTGGCCTTGGTCATACCAAGGCTGTGCAGATCCAATCGCGTGGCGTTTTTGTCCAAAAGACGCATCACCACGCGCTCGCCGTGCGACGATGGCATGGTCGAGACACGCACATCGACCGCGCGACCACCGATACGCAGGGAAATACGCCCATCTTGAGGCACGCGTTTTTCCGCAATGTCGAGCCGCGCCATCACTTTCACCCGTGAGACCAGAAGGGGCGCAAGTTTGCGACTGGGTGATAACACATCACGCAGTACACCATCGACGCGAAAACGGATCGCTAAGCTTTTCTCAAAGGTTTCGATGTGGATATCCGACGCGCCCTCTTTGATTGCCTCTCCTAGCATGGCGTTGATGAGTTTGATGATCGGCGCGTCGTCTTCTGACTCCAGCAAATCTTCATCCTGCGGCAGCTCTTCGGCCAGAGAGAAAAGATCGTCACTGTCCGCGCCAATGTCTTCCATCAACTGGCGCGCTTCCGACGAGTCGCGCTGGTAGGCGCGGGTTAAACGCTGTTCAAACTCACTGCTGCTGACCGATTGCATACCAAACGGCTCGCCGACAACGCGATTCACTTCAAGCAAAGCGTCTACCGCGAGCGGTTCAACATAATAGAGCACCAAGCCAGGTGACTCGGTCTGCGCGGTTTCCAACACCAAGCTGAAACGCTTGGCAAAACTAAACGGCAAGCGACGAACGGACGGTCTCTCCATTACTGCACATCCATTTGGTCAAGGAAGGCTTGGATTTCCACCGGATGGCGGATCTCATCACCAAATTTTGGCAACACAGGAATGTGCGCATCGTCCATCAGCTTAAGACCTTGGTCCGCTTTATAAAGCTGCTCAGCACGGATGAAGTTGTATTTACGCTGCGTGATGCCATCGGTCGTCATACCATCGCGAATGATGGTCGGTTTGATGAACACCATCAGGTTCTTTTTCTCCACTTGGGTACTGGTCGATTTGAACAGATGGCCAAGATACGGAATGTCGCCCAGCAGCGGCACTTTCGATTCGCTCTCCAGCGCGCGCTCATCAATCAAACCGCCTAGGACAATCATCTGACCGTCTTCGACCATCACAGAGGTGTTGAGCTGGCGCTTGGCAAACCGCACATCCACCGCGCCATTGGCACCAAGCACGTTTGACACCTCTTGCTCAATATTGAGCTGCACTGAGTTGCCTTCGTTAATTTGCGGCACCACTTTGAGTTTGATGCCGACCTCTTTACGATCGACGGTTTGGAATGGGTTGTCGTTGTTCGAACCGGCCGTCGAGCCCGTTAACACCGGCACCTCTTCACCGACAATAAACGAGGCCTCGCCGTTGTCCATCACGGTAATGCTCGGTGAGGAGAGAATGTTGGAGTTGGAGTCAGTCGATACCGCACTGATCAGCGCCGTCCAGTCGCCCATCACCACACTGAGCGCTGCGCCATTGACGCCAGAGAGTGCCGAGGCCAGTGTCGAGTAATCACCCGATTCCGTGGTGGTTTCATTACGCAAGAAGTTGCCATCTGAGTCGTACACTGCGGTCGTTGAGGTGGTATCTTTGGCCTCTTCAAGGCCTACCATCACCTGCCCGATGCCCGCGCCGGTGTTGCCGTATTGAATCACTGCGCCGGTTTCTAGCGAGCCCCATTGCACACCGAGGTTGATGCCATCGCCCTCTGCCATTTCAACAATCAGTGCTTCAATCAGCACTTGCGCGCGGCGAATATCCAGCTGTGATATCACCTCTTGCAACGCGTTCATAATATCTGGCGGCGCCGTGAGCACGAGCGCGTTGGTCCCCGGGTGGGCTGCGATCATCACATCGTTGCGCTGCGAATTGCTGTTGCTGCCAGCTTTTTTCTCCGCTTGCAGGTTGGCCGACACGCCTTTGAGCACCTCAACCATTTCATCGGCTTTGGCGTATTTGAGGTAGACCACGCGGTTGTTGCCTTTCGACGCCATTTCCACGTCAAGCTGCTTGATCAGTCGGCGCAGGCGTTCACGCACTTGCGGATCGCCGGAGATCAAAATCGAGTTGGTGCGATCGTCTGCCACCAACTTAGGCTCCAAAAACGCTGGGGTGTTCTTATCGGCGCTTTTATTCAGCGCATCGACAATACGCACCATCTCTGCGGCAGAAGCGTTGGCTAAATCCACCACTTCGATCTCTTTGTCGCCCGCCTGGTCGACGCGTTTGATGATGTCCGCCAAGCGGTTAACCACGGCGGCGCGTCCGGTGATCAAAATGATGTTAGCAGGGTCGTAGTGCACCACGTTACCGGCACCTGCGTTGTCATTGAGCTGTCTTAGCAGTGGCGAGAGCTCGCGCACCGAGACATTGCGCACGGCCACTACGCGAGTGACCACCGCGTCGCCTTGCACGCTGCCATCACCCACCACAGGAATAGCCGAGGTTTTGGCGTCTTTTGCGCGAATGACTTTGAGTACGCCATTCTCCATTTCCACCACGGCAAAGCCATACACTTCGAGCACATTGAGGAAAAAGCGGTAGTACTGCTCTTCGGTCAACATGTCGTAGCTGCGCACATCGACTTTTCCGCGTACCGCTGGATCCACGATAATGGTCTTTTCTAAGTTTCGCCCCACAATGTTAATGAACTCTTGAATGTCCGTGCCCTTAAAGCTGGCACTGAAATCATTGGCGCTCACCAGTGGGGTCAATAAGCTTGCTGCTAACAGCCAAGCACTTCTCTTAATTCTCATGTCCCCACCAAAAAAGCGCCTACAAAAAACGTTCTCAAGCCACTGCTTCACATTATTCTCCTTGTGACTCGCGCCGCTGGGCAAGTCTTATAATTCAATATAAATCTCATAGGGTTGGCCTTCTCGCTCTACGGTGAGCGTCAATTCCGTTAACTCAGACAAGGCGTTGAACACCTGTGTCATTGCCGCAGCGTCCTTTAGGTCGAGGCCATTGATCTGCACCGCGATATCGCCATTTTGCAAACCCACCTCATCAAACAATTCTCGGTCTTTACCCGGAGAAAGGCGGTAACCCACCACATCATCACCTTCTTTAATTTGCGACATGCGCACGTACTGAAAAACCTGTTTGGCGTCTTGACCTATCTCTTCTCGGATACGCTCTAAGGTGTCAGGGGAGATGTCCACTCGATGGCTCGATGATGAGGAAGAAGAGGTCCCTTTCGATGAAGAGGAAGAAGGCGCCGACTGCGCAGAGTAGTCGATGCCTTGCAGCATGATGGTTTCATTGCGCCCCGCGTTGTCGATGATGACGCGATCGCTGTGGACTTGGACCAACTTGGCGCGCGTACCTTGAATGGCTTCACCGATGCCGACTGTCTCTTGCTGGCCCTTGTTGGCGATGACTGCCAAGCTCTTCTCGCTGTTGGAGCTGACCACCGCGCCCACCAGCACCAAATTGAGACGACTTTTGGGCGCTTCTTGAATCGGCGCCGCCTCGGTTGGGGTCTCTTGGGTGTAGCGGCCAAACAGGTGGCTATTTTGCAGAGAGGAGAGGTTTAAGCGCTCTGGCGCAGTTCGGGTGACTTCACCACTGGCGCGAATGGAGCGTGACACCACACTCGGCGAGTCCACCATCGACCAGACCAGCTCGCCCGCCAGCCAAGCGCACACCACCAAGAGCACAACGGTTAGCCCGCGACTGATTTTTGCTTGAACCTGACTGTTTTTGAGCGACATGCCGAGTTGCGACAGCCGAGTTGCCGAAAATTCCACTCAATTTCCTTATTGTCTGCACCTGGGAGTCCTGATATTCGGGAAAAACGACTCTGTGCAGGGAGTTAACACTGTTCTCATTGTATCAAAGTTTGCTATGAGCTCACTATCAATGCCACTGGGCGCGCTGTTAACGAACGAAAATCTGCCGATTTGCTTGAAAAATCGGATCTCCATCACCATTGTTAACGAATCGGTTATGCCGTGACCAGGTCATCGGCATCCCACTTCGATGTTTTTCGTACATGAGGTCGCCTTTTTCACCTCTTTCATCTCAATACAGAGCCAAGAAAGAGACGATGACGTTCATGCACGCTTATTAGAGAGTAAAAACCACAATGGGTTCCCAAACAGATGTCGTCAGGCTGGATAAATGGCTCTGGGCGGCTCGATTTTACAAAACACGCTCGATTGCACGAAACATGGTCGATGGTGGCAAAGTTCACTATAATGGCCAGCGCAGTAAACCGAGTAAAGCGGTGGAACTTGGCGCTGTCATCACTCTGCGCCAAGGTACGGAAGAGAAAACCGTGGTGATCGAGAAGATTTCCGATCAACGCCGCGGCGCCCCTGAAGCGCAAACTCTATACAGTGAAACCACAGAAAGTATCGCCAAGCGCGAAGACAATGCCTTGCGTCGTAAGCTTCATGCTCACAACCCAAGCCCAGATCGTCGCCCGGATAAAAAGCAGCGTCGCGACATCATCAAATTTAAACATCAATAATGTCTACCCGCACCAGCAAGGCAAAAATTTACGAGGAATCGCCACATGGCAAGCAATGTTTTGAATCGCTACTTATTTGAAGATCTATCAGTACGTGGCGAGTTGGTACAACTGGACGAAGCCTACCAACGCATCATTTCCAGCAAGGAATACCCAGTCGCTATTCAAAAGCTACTGGGGGAGCTGCTTGTATCAACCACTCTTCTCACCGCTACGCTGAAGTTTGAAGGGTCCATCACACTGCAACTGCAAGGGGATGGCCCGGTCTCTCTCGCGGTGATTAACGGTGACAACAAACAGAAAATCCGCGGTGTGGCGCGCTTTGAGGGCGACATTGCCGATGATGCCAGCATCCACGATATGATGGGTAAAGGCTACTTGGTGATCACCATCGATCCGAAACAAGGCGAACGTTACCAAGGCATTGTTGCACTGGAAGGCGATACCTTAGCCGAGATCCTCGAAGGCTACTTTGCTAACTCTGAGCAGTTGAAAACGCGTCTATGGATTCGCACCGGTGAATATGAAGGGACGCCGAAAGCCGCTGGCATGTTGATCCAAGTGATGCCCGATGGCACCGGCAGCGCGGATGATTTTGAGCACCTAGAGCAGCTCACTAATACCGTCAAAGATGAAGAGTTGTTCTCACTTGAAGCCAATGAGTTGCTGTACCGTCTATACAACCAAGAGAAAGTCCGCCTGTTTGATCCGCAACCTGTTGCGTTCCATTGTGGCTGTTCGCGTGAACGCAGTGGCGCAGCAATCGTTACGCTCGACCGTGTGGAAGTAAACGACATTTTGGCCGAAGAAGGTTCAATTTCTTTACATTGTGATTACTGCGGCACGAATTATTCGTTTGATGAATTCGAAGTCGCCGAACTGTTCTCACAAGCCTCAAACGGCAATTCCACGCTGCATTAATTTTCATAACGCAGCAAGCGTGTAATTTTTCTATCAAAAGGCCGACTCTATGTCGGCCTTTTTGTGATCCAATGGCCGTAATCACTCGCTTCAGCCGTAATAAACTAACCTCTTAATTTTAAGCAATTAATAATCCCTTGCGCTCTAGCGCAATGCTTTGCGCACACGATACACTGATCGCGCCAATATGTGATGAGTAGCTTAAAACCCCACGAAAATTACGGTTAATCTTTGAACTATATCCCTGTTTTCGAGCAAGCCCATTGCTAGCATGGTGAGCAGATAAATAAAAAAATATTGACAAAATCCCTACAAAAATATTCCTATAAGGAGCACCTATGACCGTTATGGAACATACAAAGGCTGCAACACTTGATCTTACCAAGCACGGACTTCACAACGTAAAAGAGGTGGTACGCAACCCCAGTTACGAGATGTTGTTCGCAGAAGAAACTCGCGCGGATCTGGAAGGCTACGAAAAAGGCGTAGTCACCGAACTCGGCGCAGTCGCTGTTGATACCGGGATTTTTACCGGCCGCTCACCAAAAGATAAATACATCGTGAAAGACACCACCACCGAAGAGCACATGTGGTGGACATCCGACGCGGTGAAAAACGACAACAAACCTATCGATCAAGCGGTCTGGAACGACCTCAAAGCCTTGGTCACCCATCAGCTATCTGGCAAACGCGTGTTTGTGATTGATGGCTACTGCGGCGCCAACCCTGATACGCGCCTCAGTATTCGCGTCATCACTGAAGTGGCGTGGCAAGCCCATTTCGTGAAGAACATGTTCATTCGCCCAAGCGAAGAAGAGTTGGCAACGTTTGAACCCGACTTTGTCGTCATGAACGGCGCGAAGTGCACCAACGATAAATGGCAAGAGCACGGCCTCAACTCAGAGAACTTCACCGTGTTCAACCTCACCGAGCGCATGCAGTTGATCGGCGGTACCTGGTACGGCGGTGAAATGAAGAAAGGCATGTTCGCCATGATGAACTACTTCTTACCATTGAAAGGCATCGCGTCTATGCACTGCAGTGCCAATATGGGTAAAGAAGGCGATGTGGCGATTTTCTTTGGTCTATCTGGTACAGGTAAAACCACACTATCCACCGATCCAAAACGTGCCCTGATCGGTGACGACGAGCACGGCTGGGATGACGATGGCGTGTTCAACTTCGAAGGCGGCTGCTACGCCAAAACCATCAAACTATCGAAAGAAGCCGAGCCAGATATTTACCACGCCATCCGTCGTGATGCCTTGTTGGAAAATGTCACGGTACGCAATGACGGCTCCATCGATTTTGATGACGGTTCGAAGACTGAAAACACGCGCGTTTCCTACCCTATCGAGCACATCGACAACATCGTTAAACCGGTGTCTAAGGGGGGTCATGCGAACAAAGTGATTTTCCTCTCTGCGGATGCCTTCGGCGTGCTGCCTCCTGTGTCTAAATTGACGCCAGAGCAAACCAAGTACCACTTCTTGTCTGGCTTTACCGCCAAACTTGCGGGTACAGAGCGTGGCATTACCGAGCCAACGCCGACCTTCTCTGCCTGTTTTGGTGCTGCGTTCCTTACGCTTCACCCAACCAAGTATGCAGAAGTGTTGGTCAAACGTATGGAAGCGGCGGGTGCTGAAGCCTACCTCGTCAATACCGGCTGGAATGGCAGTGGCAAACGTATCTCTATCCAAGATACGCGCGGCATCATCGACGCCATTTTAGATGGTTCGATTGAACAGGCAGAAACGAAGCACATTCCAATCTTCAACCTCGAAGTGCCGACCTCTCTACCGGGTGTCGATCCTGCGATTTTGGATCCCCGTGATACCTACGTTGATCCGTTGCAGTGGGAAAGCAAAGCCAACGATTTGGCCGAGCGCTTTATCAACAACTTTGATAAGTACACCGACAACGCCGAAGGCCAATCACTGGTTGCGGCAGGGCCACAACTCAAATAACGTGACCCTTCACCGTTAACTGTCGCCAAGCCCCTCATTTGAGGGGCTTTTTGATTGCCTGTTGAGGCAAAATGTTTCACTCTAAACACAAGGTGACCCCAACGGACTCGACTGTGAAGAAAACACTCAAGTGGTTAATGATCTCAATATTACTGATGGCGATGATGGCTATCGGTGCGCTGTTTGCTGCGTTGCACACGAACAAAGCGCCGCAAGTGGTCAAGCAACTGCTTGAGTCCTTGACCCCGTATCAGATCGAGATTGGGTCACTGCATTACACAGCGCCTTACCAGTTTGAGATGGAGCAAGTCTCCCTGCACCTTGCCGCTGGAAAGCCCAATTCCCTCTCTAGCGATGCAGACCATAACCACCCCACGCTCCAGTTGCCCAAGCTCACCCTATGGCTCAGCCAGTGGCCGTGGAAGGAGGGCAAACTCGCCTTCGACTCCGTTTTGATAGAAGAAGCTCGCTTGGATGTCACACAACTGCGCGATTGGCTGAACCCGCTGCGCGATACAACGCGTTCTCCTCTGCCCATTCATACCCAGCAACTGGCGTTGAAGCATGTCGATTTGAGCGGTGCCCACTGGTCCGCGCGCGATGTGGATCTGCAAATTCAAGCGCCAAGTTGGCAATCCGATACACAAACAGTGCCGTTTGGCGACATTCAACTGGCGGCGAAGCAGCTCTACATTCACGGCGAAGCGTTGAATAACCTACTGATTGACGGTCGCTATCGCGCACAAAACAGCACCGTCTATGGTGCCTCGTTTGACTGGAATAACGCGCAGCTGTCAGGCCAAGCGGAGCAATACCCGCATGGCTGGTCACTGGTCAATGTGACGTTAACCCATCCAAACCAAAATCAGCCGCTCAACATTGAGCGCCTGCGTCGTAGTCTCGCCGCGGTGACGCTGCCGATTGTTCACATCAACAGCTTAGATATTCTTGGCGCGACCTTGCGCTATCAAGATTGGCAATTGGACAATCTCGATGCCTCGCTGGAAAACCTCGACCTCACCCAATCGCTCTGGCAACAAGACAATGGCTACCTATCACTCAGCGCCGATCGTATCCACAATGGCGAGTTGGCATTGCTCTCGCCACTGACCAAAATCACCTTCAGTCAAGGTGAGCTCAATGTTCAGGAGTGGGATGCGGATTTTAAACAAGGAAGGGTGCAGCTGCGCGGTAAGGTCAGCCCAACGCACGTGGCGCTCGATGAGGTCAAACTCAATAACATCAAATGGTTGGAGGATACACAAAGCCTGCTGAACGGGTTTGAGCGTTCGCACTCCACCCTCGACACGCTCTCTATCGAACAATTGCACATTAACAATGGCCAGGTCATCCAAGTCGAAAAAATGCCCTATTGGCAGCTCAGCGGCCTCAATGTTCGAGGCAAAGGGCTGACCTTGATTCAAGACCACCAGCTTGGACTCTATGCGGGGGAGCTGGAAGTAAGCGCCAACAACGCCAGTTACGACAAGCTGCTGACGACGCAAGCGGTGCTCAATGCGCGCGTGGAGCAAGGCATCGTCTATCTGGATCGCTTTTTTGCGCCGTTGGCCACAGGCTATATTGATGCGAACGGTCACCTCGATAGGCGCACCATCAGCCGTCCTTGGTCGCTCACTTTGCACGGCGATGGCGTGCCGCTAGAGCAAAGCTGGCTTTTGCGCTGGCTGCCCTTTACCTTGAGCGGATTTGCCGAACTCAGCGCCGAGCTGTCAGGATTAGCGGGCGATTACAGCATGCTGTCGCACAGCGTGTCGGGCAAAGTGACATTGGCCATGCATCAAGCCACCCTGGAAGCGTACAGCAGTGATGGTGAGCAGCAGTATCAACTCGCGTTGCCCAGTGATCCGCTCGTCAGCCACGTTGATCGCGGCCGCATTGAACTGAGCGCGCCGTTTGACGCGCCCAGTATTGCCGGTCACATCGATTTGACCAAACCACGCTTTGCCACCTTGCTGATTAAAAGCGAATCTGGCTGTCAGCACCTTTGGTCAGAAGTGTTCAGTCAGACTACTCAGATCTTCGACCGCTGCCCTTAATTAGCGGGTTAAACGGCCAGTTCGCGCCCGGCTTCGCCAAGCATAGTGCGGTAATCAGGCAGCAGCATGTAGGTACCAATAAACTCCACCGCCGCCACATCGCCACTGTAGATGGTGACATGGATGACGATGCGCGCTTTGCGCCCTTGCGCTAAGCGGTCCAAATCGCCGCTGATGCCATCCAGGGAGGTCGACGCCACCGGGTTTTGTACCACAGGGTGGCGATAGCGAATTTGGCTGTCAGCGAGCACGATGTCACCGTGCAAGTTGCGCTCTTTCATCAACAGCCAAGTCATGCCCCATCCAGTGAGAGTGGCCAATGTAAAGGCGGAGCCTGCAAACAAGGTGTTGTGCGGGTTGAGGTTAGGATTGAGCTGAGAGACGCACTCAAACTGATAACCCGTGTACTGGTTGATCTTAATGCCCATTTTGTCGCTGATCGGGATTTGATGCTCCCAGCGCTCTTGCAGCTCAGTGCACCATTCGGGTTTACGCAGGACATTTGCCATGGGATCGAGCGGCTTGACCATTTGCTGATGGCGCACGGGGCCACGTTCATCCGTCAACTCACCACGGCGCTCAAAGCCGTTTTTCTCATAGAAATCGATCGCGTCCTCACGGGCGTTACACACCAAGCGCTTGGCGCCTTCTTGACGAGCAAGCGACTCGAGCGCGACCAACACCAGTGACCCCATACCCTTACTGCGACGATTGCCTTTGACCGCCATAAAGCGGATCTGACCTTCGTTGTCTGAGGTAATGTATAAGCGCCCAATCGCCATCGGTCGGCCACGGCCATCAACAATCATACGATGGTGGCTCAGCGGATCAAACTCATCGCGTTCAGATCCGATTGGCATCCGCCACGGCTCTCTGAGCATTTGCCAACGAAAATGATAATACTTGTTGAGCTGGTTATCCGTCTTTGGCGTGATTAGCTTAAACATATCTATCCTTGTGTCTGTGTATTTACGCTTGGAGCCAGAAGGTCACTGGGCCATCATTGACCAAAGAGACTTTCATATCCGCGGCAAAGCGTCCTCGCTCTGTGGGCAGTACTTGCTCACACAGATCAGAGAAATAATTATAGAGGCGCTCGGCATCCTGTGGCGCCGCGCCGCGAGAAAAGCCCGCTCGCGTGCCCTTTTTGGTGTTTGCGGGTAAGGTGAACTGCGAGACGACCAACAGCTTACCGCCCACTTGCTGCACGTTGAGGTTCATTTTCCCTTCCTCATCGCTGAACACGCGATAAGCGGTGACGCGCTCCATCAAGCGCTTGGCTTTGGCTTCGTCGTCGTCTTTTTCGACCCCAAGCAGGACCAATAAGCCATGTTCAATCTCACCCACGACATCGCCATCGACGCGAACGGCCGCTTCACTCACTCTTTGAATCAGCGCTATCACTCTCTTTTCCTTCTTGTTGTGCTGTCTCATCTGGGCGTGAGTGTACCACGGCTAACGTCTGGCTCCACTTCTCCCGCTCACCAAGAGAAGCTGTGACTTCTGCGCCAATCAACACAATCAGCCAGCACAAATAGACCCAAACGAACAAAATCGGAATCGCGGCCAGCGCGCCATAAATTAACTGATAGGAAGGAAACTGAGTAATGTAGAGGGCAAAGCCTTTTTTGCTCGCCTCAAACAGCAGCGCCGCAACAATCGCACCGATCACCGCATGGGTAAAACGGACCTTTTTATTGGGCACCAACATATAAAGACCAATAAAGGCGAAAAAGGACAACAAAAACGGCAACCAGCGCAGCATCAAGGTGTAGATACTCGACAAGGTTTCATGCTCAAGAATTTTTAGCGAGGTAACGTAAGAGGTCGCAGCGATGCTCGCCCCCACTAGGATAGGGCCAAGAGTGAGCACCATCCAGTACATCGAAAAGGAGAACACCAAACGGCGCTTTTTGCGCACCCGCCAGATGTAGTTGAGGTTCTTATCGATGTTGGAGATCAGCATCAGCGCAGCGACAAATAAGAACGCACTGCCGATCGCCGTCATCTTGCCCGTATTGGTAACAAATTGCAGCAGCGCGTTTTTCACCGCATCGCCCGCCGCAGGGACAAAATGGGTAATGACAAAGTCTTGAATCACCTCGCCTGCGTTCTCAAATACCGCAAACGAGGACAAAATGGACAGCAGCACCGTCAACATGGGCACGATCGACAGCAGCGTAATGTAGGCCAAATACCCCGCATTCACACTGACGCGGTCGTGGTCAATGCGCGCAGCGAGGTAGCGCACAAACAGCGCAGCAAGCTTGATGACAGGCTCCAATTTCAACTTGTATCTCCTTGTTTCCTCAGTCATCCTATGACTTTATCAGGATTAACAGTATAACCCTAAACGTGCGCGCCGTGGGGCAATAAGCCAAACTTCTCGCACGCGTGTTCGGTCAGAAAAGGAATTCACTATGCCGCAGTTACTCACCCTTATGCTCTCTCTGCTGACCTTGGTTGGCTGTCAATCCACCTACTATTCAGCGATGGAGCAAGTAGGCTATCACAAACGCGATATCATGATCGATCGGGTTGAAGACGCCAAAACGTCACAGCAAGAGGCGCAGCAAGAGTTCAGCAGTGCGCTTGAAGCGCTATCGGTACTCACGCAGTTTGATGGCGGTGAGCTGGAAAGCGTCTACGAGCAAATCAACGACAAGTACCAAGCCAGTGAAGAGGCCGCAGAAGAGGTAGCTGCGCGCATTGCCGCGATTGAAGATGTTTCCGAGGCGCTGTTTGATGAGTGGCAAGAGGAGCTGGATCTCTACACCAGCGCGACGCTGCGCCGCTCTAGCGAAAAAAAGCTGCGTGAGACCAAAGCCTCTTACCAAACCATGCTCAAGGCGATGAAGCGCGCAGAGAGCAAGATGACCCCGGTACTCAACACGCTGCGTGACAATACGCTCTATCTCAAACACAACCTCAACGCCAGCGCGATCGGTTCATTGCAGGGCGAATTTACTAACCTAGAGAAAGAGATTCAGTTTGCCATCGCGCAAATGAACGAGGCGATCAGCGAATCCGATAAGTTCTTGCAAACTTTGCAGCAATAGAGCCCTATTCTCTCTTTCTCTCCAAACAATATTTCTGCCCAAGGCATCTCCCTCCTAGGGCATCTTCCAAAACAAAAAAAGCCCCGAGTCTCAGACTCGGGGCTCATTAAATACGTTATGCTTTAAGGCAATTACTTCGCTGCGCGAGACGCACGCTTACGGTCGCTTTCCGTTAGGAACTTCTTACGAATACGGATGCTTTCCGGCGTTACTTCGACTAGCTCGTCATCATCGATGAACTCTAGCGCTTGCTCAAGCGTCATCTTGATTGGCGGAGTAAGCACCTGCGCGTCATCGGTACCCGATGCACGAACGTTGGTAAGCTGCTTACCTTTCAGTGCGTTAACGGTTAGGTCGTTGTCACGGCTGTGAATACCAATAACCATGCCTTCGTACACTTCCACACCGTGACCGATAAATAGGCGACCACGCTCTTGAAGGTTGAACAGCGCGTTAGTCAGCGCTTTACCCATCGCGTTAGCAATCAGTACACCGTTGACACGTTGACCGATGTTACCGCCTTTGTGTGGCGCGTAGCGATCAAACGTATGGTAAAGAAGACCAGAACCCGACGTTAGCGTCATGAATTCGGTTTGGAAACCAATCAGACCACGAGATGGCATTTCGAAGTCCATACGAACGCGGCCTTTACCGTCTGGAGACATGTCTTTTAGCTCACCTTTACGTAGGCCGATGTTCTCCATGATGCCGCCTTGGTGCTCTTCCATCACGTCGATCGTTACCGTCTCGAATGGTTCCAATAGCTGACCATTCTCTTCTTTGATGATAACTTCAGGACGCGATACCGCAAGCTCAAAGCCTTCACGACGCATGTTTTCAATCAGGATAGAGAGGTGAAGCTCACCACGGCCTGATACGCGGAATTTGTCTGGATCGTCAGTTTGCTCAACGCGTAGTGCTACGTTGTGGACCAGTTCTTTCTCTAGACGCTCAAGGATGTTACGTGACGTCACGAACTTACCTTCTTTACCCGCGAATGGAGACGTGTTGACTTGGAACGTCATCGTTACTGTTGGCTCATCAACAGAGAGCGGTGGTAGCGCTTCAACTGCGTTTTGTGCGCAGATGGTGTCAGAAATTTTAAGCTCACCCAGACCTGTGATGGCGATGATATCACCTGCGTTCGCTTGCTCAACTTCGTGACGTTCTAGACCAAGGTAGCCCATGACTGTGCCAACTTTACCGTTGCGCGTTTTACCGTCTGCACCGATGATCGTCACTTGTTGGTTCGCTTTCACGCTACCACGAGTCACACGAGCCACACCGATAACACCCACGTAAGAGCTGTAGTCTAGCTGAGAAACCTGCATCTGCAGTGGACCATCAAGGTCAACATTTGGCGCATCAACCACATCAACGATGGTTTGGAATAGAGGTTCCATGTTCTCGCCTGTTGCGCCTTCTTCTAGCGTAGCCCAGCCATTCAGTGCTGACGCGTAGACCACTTTAAAGTCTAGCTGTTCGTCGGTCGCGCCTAGGTTGTCAAATAGGTCAAACACTTGGTCCATAACCCAATCAGGACGAGCACCAGGGCGGTCAATCTTGTTGATGACAACGATAGGCTTTAGGCCGTGTGCGAAGGCTTTTTGCGTTACGAAACGGGTTTGCGGCATCGGGCCGTCTACCGCGTCAACGATCAGTAGCACTGAGTCTACCATCGACATGATACGTTCTACTTCACCACCGAAGTCCGCGTGTCCTGGGGTATCAACGATGTTGATGCGGTAGTCATTCCAGTTGATGGCGGTGTTTTTCGCCAAAATGGTGATGCCGCGCTCTTTCTCGATGTCGTTCGAGTCCATGACTCGCTCTTCCGCTTCACCGCGAGACTCAAGCGTGCCTGATTGCTGGAGCAGTTTGTCAACCAGCGTGGTTTTACCGTGGTCAACGTGCGCGATGATCGCGATATTTCTTAAATTATCAATCTGTGGAGTAGCCATGGATTTGATTCACTCGAATATGAGAAACACGCCGTTTATCTTAGGTGAATAAGGGTCATTGCCCTATTACCTATCAAACCGCGTGCTTACTTGATTAAAAAAACGGCCATAATGTACCAGATTTTCGCAAAAAACCCAGAAATATGTGATCTGCTTCGGCTCTTTTCACCTTTATTTTCCGTTTTTTCTCGCAGGCATTCCAATACGGCCTGACGTACCGACGCACAGTGCAGATTAGGTGAAAAATGCGGATTGACAATTGAGCAAAATCTAGGCTGAATGGTGTTCGGTCTTGAGTCATATTGGTGCATAAAAATGAAATTGCACCAAAACAATGCACTATGAGATCATTTTGGTGCAACAACGTGCACCAAACTTAAGCCCCATCCGCTAATTAATTGAAATTAATGGATTAATTTTTTTGGCATGATTTTGGCTTAGTTTGGATCAGCATCGGTTAATCAAGCGACACGGAATTAATCAATGCTGGATTTTTCCAAATCGAGTCATTCACGCTTTATCAACACTGGAGGTTTTCCAAGATGTCAGTAGAAAATGTTCTATCGCTGATCCAAGAGAACGAAGTTAAGTTCGTTGACCTACGTTTCACAGATACAAAGGGTAAAGAGCAACACATCTCTATCCCGGCTCACCAAATTGATGCGGACTTCTTCGAAGAAGGCAAAATGTTTGACGGTTCTTCTGTTGCTGGCTGGAAAGGCATCAACGAGTCAGACATGGTGATGATGCCAGACGCAACAAGCGCTGTACTTGACCCATTTACCGAAGATGCGACTCTGAACATTCGTTGTGACATCCTAGAGCCTGCAACCATGCAGGGCTACGATCGCGACCCACGCTCTATCGCAAAACGCGCGGAAGACTTCATGCGTTCAACAGGTATTGCTGACACAGTGCTTATCGGTCCTGAGCCAGAATTCTTCCTGTTTGATGACGTAAAATTTGCGACTGACATGTCAGGTTCATTCTTCAAGATTGATGACGTTGAAGCAGCGTGGAACACAGGCTCTGACTACGAAGAAGGCAACAAAGGTCACCGTCCTGGTGTGAAAGGCGGTTACTTCCCAGTCGCGCCAGTTGATTCTTCTCAAGACATCCGTAGCGCCATGTGTTTGATCATGGAAGAGATGGGTTTGGTTGTTGAAGCACACCACCACGAAGTGGCGACTGCGGGTCAAAACGAAATCGCAACTCGCTTCAACACGCTAACAACAAAAGCGGATGAAATCCAAATCTACAAGTACGTCGTACACAACGTAGCTCACGCGTTTGGTAAGACAGCCACCTTCATGCCTAAGCCACTCGTGGGTGACAACGGTAGCGGTATGCACGTTCACCAATCTCTAGCGAAAGACGGCGTAAACCTGTTTGCTGGCGATAAGTACGGCGGCCTATCTGAAACTGCGCTTTACTACATCGGCGGTATCATCAAGCACGCTCGCGCAATCAACGCGTTTGCTAACCCGTCAACCAACTCGTACAAGCGTCTTGTCCCAGGCTTTGAAGCACCTGTTATGCTCGCTTACTCAGCGCGTAACCGCTCTGCATCAATCCGTATCCCTGTGGTACCAAGCCCTAAAGCGCGTCGTATCGAAGTCCGCTTCGGTGACCCAGCAGCGAACCCATACCTATGTTTCGCAGCAATGCTGATGGCTGGTCTTGACGGTATCAAGAACAAGATCCACCCAGGCGAAGCGATGGACAAAGACTTGTACGACCTACCAGCTGAAGAAGCAGCAGAAATCCCAACTGTTGCCTACTCACTGAAAGACGCACTAGAAGAGCTGGATGCAGACCGTGAGTTCTTGACAGCAGGTGGCGTATTCTCTGACGACTTCATCGACTCTTACATCGGCCTAAAAGCGCAAGATGTAGAGAAAGTGAACATGACAACGCACCCACTAGAATTCGAACTTTACTACTCAGTATAAGTCTCGGTATAAAAAATCTAGTCGCGACGTTTCGTCACGTTACATAATTCTAAGGCTCGCCTCGCAGGCGAGCTTTTTTTATCTGTGCACATTGCCACTCTTGACTACTATGGGTTCACACCGTCAACGTGAGAGCTTAAGTATGAAACCTCTAGCCCCTTTCACTGCGTTCACTTTACTGAGTCTATCCTTTGTAAGCCTGCCGCTTTGTCACGCGCAGACCGTCTACACTTGGGTCGATGATGAGGGGGTGCGCCACTTCAGTGATTCACCCGGTCATGAGCGGGCGAGCGCTTTAACCTTGCCTGACGTCAACTCCCCGCCGCCCCAACCGGAATTTGATGCCGCCGAGCCAGTGCCAAGCAGAGACCATTCAAACGCACAAGCAAACGCGCGCAGCCAAGAGGCCACAAGCGCCTCTTCGGAGCACGCCGCTACCTCTTTGCAAGTGAATACACCTTTGCAAGTGACGATTATCTCACCCAGTGACGATCAAGCCGTGCGCAGCAACAGCGGCCGTTTGACGATTCAAGGCGAAGCCAACCGAAAACTGGCGATTGGCGAGCAGTTTCAACTGTTGATGAACGGTCAACCCTTCGATGCGCCAACACACCGCCCAAACTGGTCCTTGACCAATGTGGACAGAGGCTCACACTCTTTTATTATTCAAGCCTTTAGAGACGGCAAGCTTATTGCATCTTCCAACCCTATTACGGTGCATCTACAGAGAGTCAGTACCGCTGCGGCGCCGAGCTCGCCCTAAGCCCATAAAATCAAGCTTTTGAGCTTTTACTCTCTCTGGGATTGCGCCATACTTGGGTGTTGCAATGCACCATTTTTGTGCATTGCACTATTCAGGTTCACGGAAGAGGGTAAACCGAGTGGAAAGTGGATTAAACGACATCATCTTGAATCATCAAGTGACCGCGATACTCATCATGAACGAGTCGCTTCAGGTTCGCTACGCCAACCCTGCTGCCGAGCAACTCTTTGCCCAGAGCATGAAACGCATTGTGGGCCAACCACTCTCTCATTTAGTTCAGCACGCTTCGATGGATCTCGCCTTGTTGTCGCAGCCCCTGCAAAGTGGTCAAAGCATTACCGACAGTGACGTGACCTTTGTTGTTGATGGCAAACCGCTGATGTTGGAGGTTACCGTCAGCCCAATATCTTGGGAAAAGAAACTGATGCTGCTGGTTGAGATGCGTAAGATTGGTCAACAGCGTCGCTTATCACAAGAGTTGAATCAGCATGCGCAGCAGCAAGCCGCTAAACTCTTAGTGCGTGGCCTTGCGCACGAGATCAAAAACCCACTTGGCGGCCTGCGTGGCGCCGCTCAGCTGCTCGAGCGTACCTTGCCCGATCCAACACTGACCGAATACACCCACATCATCATCGAGCAAGCGGATCGCCTGCGCGCCTTGGTCGACCGACTGCTTGGCCCGCAGAAACCGGGCAAAAAGCAGCTCGAAAACTTACACCTCATTTTGGAAAAAGTCCGTCAGTTAGTGGATCTTGAAGTCAATCAGCGTATCGAGATAGAACGCGACTACGACCCAAGTTTGCCGGAAATTTTGATGGACGCCGACCAGATTGAGCAGGCACTGCTCAATATCGTGAGCAATGCCGGTCAGATTTTGTCATCGCAAGACAATGGCAAGATCACCATTCGCACCAGAACGGTGCATCAAACCAATATCCATGGCCAGCGCTGCAAACTGGCAGCGCGCATTGAAGTGATTGATAACGGCCCCGGCATTCCGTCTGAGCTACAAGATACGCTGTTTTACCCTATGGTCAGCGGCCGAGACGGCGGAACGGGGCTAGGATTATCCATCGCGCAGAACCTTATCGATCAACATCAAGGAAAAATCGATGTCGAAAGCTGGCCAGGAAGAACCACATTTACGATTTATCTGCCCATTTAAGGTAGAGATTTATTTGCTGCCCGACGTCAAAGGCGAAGGGAAAGACTGTCATTTGGCGATGCTGTGAGGAAAGGAAGTTATGAGTAAAGGATACGTTTGGGTCGTCGATGATGACAGCTCGATTCGTTGGGTAATGGAGAAGACCTTATCGTCGGCCAATATTAAATGCGAAACTTTCGCGGATGCTGAGAGTGTCTTAATGGCTCTTGAGCGCGAGTCACCCGATGTATTGGTGTCGGATATTCGCATGCCGGGCATTGATGGCATTCAGCTACTCAAGCAGGTTCACGAGGCCTCACCCGACCTGCCTGTTATCATCATGACGGCGCACTCTGATCTGGATGCCGCGGTCAACGCCTACCAAAAAGGGGCGTTTGAATATCTGCCCAAACCTTTTGATGTCGACGAAACCCTCACCTTAGTGGAGCGTGCGATTACGCACAGCCACGAGCAAAAGCGTGAGCACGCCACCGCCGACCATGACACCTACAGCCCGCCAGAAATCATCGGTGAAGCACCGGCAATGCAAGAGGTATTTCGCGCCATCGGCCGCCTATCACGTTCGTCCATTTCGGTGCTGATTAATGGCGAGTCCGGTACCGGTAAAGAGCTGGTGGCACACGCACTGCACCGTCATAGCCCTCGAGCGAGTAAACCGTTTATTGCCCTCAACATGGCCGCGATTCCCAAAGATTTGATTGAATCGGAGCTGTTTGGCCATGAAAAAGGCGCTTTCACCGGTGCCAACAACGTGCGCCAAGGCCGATTTGAGCAAGCCAATGGGGGAACCCTGTTTTTGGATGAGATCGGTGACATGCCGCTCGATATTCAAACTCGCTTGCTCCGTGTCTTGGCCGATGGTCAGTTCTATCGCGTCGGCGGCCACTCGCCAATCAAAGTGGATGTGCGTATCGTCGCTGCGACCCACCAAAACTTAGAAAAATTGGTTCATGAGAACAAATTCCGCGAAGATTTGTTCCACCGCCTGAATGTCATCCGCATCAAGATTCCGTCACTGCGCGAACGCAAACAAGACATTGAGAAACTGACGCTGCACTTCTTAGCACTGGCCGCCGAAGAGCTGGGCGTAGACGTGAAGACACTGCATCCGACCACAGTAGACACGTTAAACCGCCTCGATTGGCCGGGTAACGTGCGCCAGCTAGAGAACGTCTGTCGCTGGCTGACCGTGATGGCCAGTGGCAGTGAAGTGTTACCCAACGATTTGCCGACGCAGTTACTGCAAGACAGCCATACGACGCAAAGCAGTGGTGAAGGCAACTGGCAGCAACAACTGTCGAGCTGGGCGCGAGACGCACTCTCCAAAGGCGACTCTGAGCTGCTCTCTTACGCACTTCCTGAATTTGAACGTATACTTTTAGAAGCAGCACTTGAACATACCAACGGTCACAAGCAGGATGCCGCAAAGCTCCTTGGTTGGGGGCGCAATACACTTACCCGCAAACTGAAAGAGCTTTACTGATTGTATTTAAAGAGAAAATCGAGATGCAACCCTTTGCATGATAAGGATCCAAGGTCTCGATTTTTCTCTGATTTTTTCCTCGCTTGACTGTTTTAAAGCCGATAAGATGACTTAACGCACACGCAAGAATCCGGACTTTATGGCGACCACTCAAATCACTCTAAGAACTGCCGTTGTTCTCCCATTCGTGATGATCTTTATCATCACACTGGGTGTGATTGTTGCGGTGCAAAAAAGCAGTTATGAAGACATGGTCGTGAACGTCAGTGACCAGGCGCTCTCGTCACTGACCGACAACGTCACCTTAGAGCTCAATCACTTTCTCAGTCCCGCCTTTGATGCCAGTCTGGCGATCAGCCACACCATCGGCTTTGGTGAGCTCTATCGTCATGATGATATGCGCCAAATCGAAGCGTATCTGCGCAGCAGCTTTTCGGATCTCTATCGCTCGATCCCTAACTTGGATGCGATTGGTTTTGGTGGTGAAGGCGCCGAATATGTCGGTTATCGCCGCGAAGCCAATCAAGGGCTGACCTTGATGCTAAAAGACCGCCGCACTTTAGACAAACTGGTGATTTATCGCGGTCAACAGGTCTCTGGAGAGGTTCGCTCCGTCATCGATAACTATGACCCGCGTGTGCGCCCTTGGTACACGCCAATCGCAGACCATCACCATGGTGCCTGGTCGTCCATTTACGCCAATGCCGATGAGCGGCAAGATATCACGCTGACCGCACTGACGCCCGTGTTTGCTGAAGAAAAGTTTGTCGGCGTGGTGGGAGCCGATCTGAAAATCGACACGTTTAATGCCTTCTTGCGTCAGCAGCGCGATAAGAACAGCGTGATTATTTACATTACGGATGCCGAGCAGCGTTTAGTCGCCCATTCCACCGAAGGGAGCGTCGTTTCTTGGGGTACCGCGCAGAGCAAAAAAGGCGACCGCCTGCTTGCCATCGAGAGTGGTCATCCGGTGGTCAAAGCCAGTGCCTTGCACGCCAGCGAGGCCAATCTATTCCAGCAAGGACGTTTCGAGCAGCAGCAATATTATCGCTTCCCGCTTTCGCTAAATGGCCAACGTTACTTCAACCACATTACGCCCTACACCGACTCGCATGGTTTGACCTGGTATATCGGCGTCGCCATCGCTGAGCAAGATTTACTGGGCGATTTGGCACAAAGTCAGCGCAACGGTTGGTTAACGGGTTTATTGGTCAGCGTCTTGGGGGTCCTCGTCTGCCTTATCGCTCTGAACAAAGTGGTCAAACCCATCACCTCAACCGCTGATGCCGCCAAGCATCTTGCCAAAGGCGATTGGGATAGCCACATGCCTAAACCTGGCCATATCTATGAAACCAATCTCTTGGTGTTCGCGTTTAACGAAATGGCAAACAACCTCAAAGCCTCTTTCAAAGCCTTAAAATCGCAACTGCTGTACGACTCGCTGACTCGCTTATATAGCCGTGAAGGGCTGGTCGATACCTGTGATAGCCTGAGAAAGCTCGAGGGGACCCTGCTGTTAGTCGGGATCAACAAATTCCGTGATATCAATGACAGCCTCGGCCACCTGCAAGGCGATCAACTGCTGGCGATCATTGCAGAGCGGCTGAAAACACGGTTTGAACAAAACAGCTATTTGGCGCGCATCGGTGGCGATGAGTTTGCGATTTATATTCCCGCTCATCGCGACAACGAACCTGCCAATGTCTACGCTAACCAAGTGTTGCAGATGTTTGCCTCGCCGTTTTCCATGGCGAGTGAAAATGTGGTAGTCAATGTCTCCGTCGGGATTGTGGAAGAAGGGCCGAGCCACAACATGACCCTGTGGCTAAGAAACGGCAGTATTGCCCTGAGTAACGCTAAGCAAGAGCCGTCCAACATCAGTTACTACAAACCCGAGATGGCGGATATTTCGCGCAAACGCACGCTAATGCAAGCGAAGATTCAGTCCGGCGTTGAGAACCAAGAGTTCTTACCTTTCTATCAACCGATCGTCGATTTAGCCAGTGGCAAAGTGGTCGGCGCCGAAGCGCTAGCACGCTGGCAATCCGCAGATTCAGGGCTTATCTCTCCTATGGAGTTCATCCCTATCGCTGAAGAGAGCGGACTGATTGGCGCCATCGGTGAGACCATTTTGCGTCAAGCCTGTAATGATACAGTGAAGGGGATGCAAGACGGAAAATGGGATGAGGATTTCCATATCCACGTCAATTTGTCGGTCAAACAACTGTCGAATGTCGATTTGATTGCCTCACTCAAGCGCATCCTTGATGAGTCCGGACTCGATGCCGATAACCTGACGTTGGAAATCACCGAGTCCCGTATTGTCGATAATGACCCAGTGATCATCAAAAACATGCGGGCCATACGCGATCTTGGTGTCCACATCGCCATCGATGATTTTGGTACGGGTTACAGCTCACTGGCGTATTTGCACAAGCTGCCGTTCGATTGTCTAAAGATCGATCGCACCTTTGTCAACAAAATGCGCCCAGAGCAGCTCGATACGTCGATCGTCGCTGCGATTGTCAACATGACCAAGAGCATGAAAGTGGAACTGGTTGCCGAAGGGATCGAGACCCAAGAGCAAGCGCAAATGCTCACCTCCCTCGCCTGTCCATTAGGTCAAGGCTTCCTCTACAGCCGCCCCATTACCTATCAGGATTGGCCAACAGATCTGGTTAACATGAAGCGATAATCAGCACATCGGGTCGATTTTGCGCGCTTATCCTACTGACACTCACATCATTGACTCTTATACTTAGCTCAAATTAGACCCATTGGATCCGTCATAATGATAACGAAAAATCTCCCGCTTACCGATTTGCACCGTCACCTTGACGGCAATATTCGCACTCAAACGATTTTAGAACTGGGCCAGAAGTTTGGCGTCGCCTTGCCCGCGTATGATGTGGCATCGTTAACCCCCCACGTACAAATTGTGGAAGCAGAGCCTTCATTGGTTGCCTTTTTGTCCAAGCTTGATTGGGGCGTAGCGGTCTTGGGCGATCTTGACGCGTGTCGCCGAGTCGCCTATGAAAACGTGGAAGACGCTCTGAATGCTCGTATTGACTATGCCGAGCTGCGTTTCTCTCCTTACTACATGGCGATGAAACACAAACTGCCCGTGGCTGGTGTGGTGGAAGCCGTCGTCGATGGTGTAAAAGCGGGTGTGCGAGATTTTGGCATTCAAGCCAATCTGATTGGGATCATGAGCCGCACCTTTGGCACCGATGCCTGTCAGCAAGAGTTGGATGCGATTTTGACACAGAAAGATCACATTGTTGCCGTTGACCTCGCCGGTGACGAACTCGGCCAACCCGGTGATCGCTTCGTGAAGCACTTTAAGCAAGTGAAGGATGCGGGCCTCAACGTCACGGTTCACGCTGGCGAAGCGGCGGGAGCAGAAAGCATGTGGCAAGCGATCAACCAACTTGGTGCGACGCGTATTGGCCACGGTGTAAAAGCCATCCACGACCCGAAATTGATGGATTATCTCGCAGAGCAGCGCATTGGCATTGAGTCCTGCCTAACGTCTAATATCCAAACCAGTACCGTGGATTCATTGGCCAACCACCCAATTAAGACCTTCCTTGAACATGGCGTGCTAGCCTGTCTCAACACCGACGACCCTGCTGTTGAGGGTATTGAGCTTCCTTATGAGTATGAGGTCGCTGCGCCGCAAGCAGGCTTGTCAGCAGAGCAAATTCGTCAAGCTCAGATCAATGGTTTAGAGTTGGCCTTTTTGTCCGAAGCCGACAAACAAGCCCTGAGAGAGAAAGTCGCCCAGCGCGTCTAGAACACGCCTTACCGTCCGTATCTAGCCGACCGCATCTAGCCAGCCATCGTGCTGGCTTTTTTGTATTTGGCGTTTGTGGGTGTCGTTTTTGAGGGGAAAGGTCAAGGACAGGTAGGTTGCAGCGACTCGAAAAACACATGATAGTGACAGTCGCAGTCGGTAGATATAGATTTGAAAAAATAGATATGCGCAGATATGAAAAAAGCCTCGCTATCACTAGCGAGGCTTTCAATAGTGGCGGAGAGATAGGGATTTGAACCCTAGATACGCTATTAACGTATGCCGGTTTTCAAGACCGGTGCTTTCAACCACTCAGCCATCTCTCCACAAATTGTGTAATCAAAGTCTTACTCACCCTTAAAGGTCGCTTTGATTAAGAAATTGTTTCTATAACGCATCAGATTTTGGTGTGAGAAGCGCAGTGTGCAGTCGCACATGAGCATCGCAGCAACAAAAGATGCAAGTTACGGGAACAATTTACAATCGAAGCCTGGCGATGTCCTACTCTCACATGGGGAAGCCCCACACTACCATCGGCGCTAATTCGTTTCACTTCTGAGTTCGGCATGGAATCAGGTGGGTCCAAATCGCTATGGTCGCCAAGCAAATTCTTTAATTCGGAAAGCTGTTTACGTTCTTACACATTCAATGTTCTTACATTGAGTCCATCAAAACCCTTTGGGTGTTGTATGGTTAAGCCTCACGGGCAATTAGTACAGGTTAGCTCAACGCCTCACAGCGCTTACACACCCTGCCTATCAACGTTCTAGTCTCGAACAACCCTTAAGGGCACTTAAAGTGCCAGGGAAGACTCATCTCAGGGC
>NZ_JCBDGX010000033.1:0-4641 GCF_059834345.1 Vibrio sp. R11-SG3-ISO3-SZ | reverse complement strand
CTCTTTTACACATTCAATGTTCTTTCATTGAGTCCATCAAAACCCTTTGGGTGTTGTATGGTTAAGCCTCACGGGCAATTAGTACAGGTTAGCTCAACGCCTCACAGCGCTTACACACCCTGCCTATCAACGTTCTAGTCTCGAACAACCCTTAAGGGCACTTAAAGTGCCAGGGAAGACTCATCTCAGGGCTCGCTTCCCGCTTAGATGCTTTCAGCGGTTATCGATTCCGAACTTAGCTACCGGGCAATGCGATCTGGCGATCACAACCCGAACACCAGAGGTTCGTCCACTCCGGTCCTCTCGTACTAGGAGCAGCCCCCTTCAATCTTCCAACGCCCACGGCAGATAGGGACCGAACTGTCTCACGACGTTCTAAACCCAGCTCGCGTACCACTTTAAATGGCGAACAGCCATACCCTTGGGACCGACTTCAGCCCCAGGATGTGATGAGCCGACATCGAGGTGCCAAACACCGCCGTCGATATGAACTCTTGGGCGGTATCAGCCTGTTATCCCCGGAGTACCTTTTATCCGTTGAGCGATGGCCCTTCCATTCAGAACCACCGGATCACTATGACCTGCTTTCGCACCTGCTCGAATTGTCATTCTCGCAGTCAAGCGGGCTTATGCCATTGCACTAACCTCACGATGTCCAACCGTGATTAGCCCACCTTCGTGCTCCTCCGTTACTCTTTGGGAGGAGACCGCCCCAGTCAAACTACCCACCAGGCACTGTCCTCACCCCGGATAACGGGGCTAAGTTAGAACATCAAACATACAAGGGTGGTATTTCAAGGTCGGCTCCACAGATACTGGCGTACCTGTTTCAAAGCCTCCCACCTATCCTACACATGTAGGCTCAATGTTCAGTGCCAAGCTGTAGTAAAGGTTCACGGGGTCTTTCCGTCTAGCCGCGGGTACACTGCATCTTCACAGCGATTTCAATTTCACTGAGTCTCGGGTGGAGACAGCGTGGCCATCATTACGCCATTCGTGCAGGTCGGAACTTACCCGACAAGGAATTTCGCTACCTTAGGACCGTTATAGTTACGGCCGCCGTTTACCGGGGCTTCGATCAAGAGCTTCGACCGAAGTCTAACCCCATCAATTAACCTTCCGGCACCGGGCAGGCGTCACACCGTATACGTCATCTTACGATTTTGCACAGTGCTGTGTTTTTAATAAACAGTTGCAGCCACCTGGTATCTGCGACTCTCAATAGCTCCATCCGCGAGGGACTTCACCGTCAAGAGCGTACCTTCTCCCGAAGTTACGGTACCATTTTGCCTAGTTCCTTCACCCGAGTTCTCTCAAGCGCCTTGGTATTCTCTACCCGACCACCTGTGTCGGTTTGGGGTACGATTCCAACTTATCTGAAGCTTAGAGGCTTTTCCTGGAAGCATGGCATCAATGACTTCACGCCCTTGGGCGCTCGACATCGTGTCTCAGCCTTAAAGAGAGCCGGATTTACCTAACTCTCAAGCCTACGCACTTGAACCTGGACAACCGTCGCCAGGCCCACCTAGCCTTCTCCGTCCCCCCATCGCAATAAGTTGAAGTACGGGAATATTAACCCGTTTCCCATCGACTACGCCTTTCGGCCTCGCCTTAGGGGTCGACTTACCCTGCCCCGATTAACGTTGGACAGGAACCCTTGGTCTTCCGGCGAGGAGGTTTTTCACCCCCTTTATCGTTACTCATGTCAGCATTCGCACTTCTGATACCTCCAGCATGCTTTACAACACACCTTCAACGGCTTACAGAACGCTCCCCTACCCAATACCTAAAAGGTATTGCCGCAGCTTCGGTTTATTACTTAGCCCCGTTACATCTTCCGCGCAGGCCGACTCGACTAGTGAGCTATTACGCTTTCTTTAAATGATGGCTGCTTCTAAGCCAACATCCTAGCTGTCTAAGCCTTCCCACATCGTTTCCCACTTAGTAATAATTTGGGACCTTAGCTGGCGGTCTGGGTTGTTTCCCTCTCCACGACGGACGTTAGCACCCGCCGTGTGTCTCCCGGATAGTACTTACTGGTATTCGGAGTTTGCAAAGGGTTGGTAAGTCGGGATGACCCCCTAGCCTTAACAGTGCTCTACCCCCAGTAGTATTCGTCCGAGGCGCTACCTAAATAGCTTTCGGGGAGAACCAGCTATCTCCAGGTTTGATTGGCCTTTCACCCCTAGCCACAAGTCATCCGCTAATTTTTCAACATTAGTCGGTTCGGTCCTCCAGTTGATGTTACTCAACCTTCAACCTGCCCATGGCTAGATCACCTGGTTTCGGGTCTATATCCAGAGACTGAGCGCCCAGTTAAGACTCGGTTTCCCTACGGCTCCCCTAGATGGTTAACCTTGCCACTGAATATAAGTCGCTGACCCATTATACAAAAGGTACGCAGTCACGGAACAAAGTCCGCTCCTACTGCTTGTACGTACACGGTTTCAGGTTCTATTTCACTCCCCTCACAGGGGTTCTTTTCGCCTTTCCCTCACGGTACTGGTTCACTATCGGTCAGTCAGTAGTATTTAGCCTTGGAGGATGGTCCCCCCATATTCAGACAGGATATCACGTGTCCCGCCCTACTCGATTTCACTGAATGTGCGTTGTCAACTACGGGGCTATCACCCTTTATTGCCGGACTTTCCAGACCGTTCGTCTAACGCATATAAAGCTTAAGGGCTAGTCCAATTTCGCTCGCCGCTACTTTCGGAATCTCGGTTGATTTCTTTTCCTCGGGGTACTTAGATGTTTCAGTTCCCCCGGTTCGCCTCGTTATGCTATGTATTCACATAACGATACCTGCTTATGCAGGTGGGTTTCCCCATTCGGAAATCCCAGACTCAAGTGGTTTTTACTACCTAATCTGGGCTTATCGCAAGTTAATACGTCCTTCATCGCCTCTGACTGCCAAGGCATCCACCGTGTACGCTTAGTCACTTAACCATACAACCCCAAAGGGTCTTATTGGCTCATTTACTTTCACTTTGAAAAGTGAAAACAAACTAAGCAACCAAAGTTGTCTGCAATTATTTAAACATGATGCAGACTCGATTTTGCCGGACTCAAATATCTTTTTATTTTACTTTTTTATAAAAAGTGAAAACAAAAAGCCAAGAACACTTGAATGTGTTTTTGTGTATTCATAGTATATGAATACTTTGAGAACTTTACAAACAACAATAAATTGTTGTTTTGTCAGCTTTCCAAATTGTTAAAGAGCAAATCACTTCAAAGAAGTAACCATTTTTAAAAGCACTATCGTCTTTCTTATTAAAAGAAGTGCACTTAAAGATGGTGGAGCCCGTAGCGGGAGTCGAACCCCTGACTTACCTGCCGTGCAAAGCAGGCGGTGTCCCAGCTGAGCTATAGCCCCACAGTATGCGGGTAAATTTTCGTATGCAAGAACAAGTAAGGCCGTGTACACCAGTACACAACGCGCTTGTTGACGACGCAGACGGAAATATTGGTGGGTCTGAGTGGACTCGAACCACCGACCTCTCGCTTATCAGGCGAACGCTCTAACCACCTGAGCTACAGACCCACTGAATGCTCTAATTAAACCATATCAATCTGTGTGGACACTCAAAACGATAATCATCGTATAAGGAGGTGATCCAGCGCCAGGTTCCCCTAGCGCTACCTTGTTACGACTTCACCCCAGTCATGAACCACAAAGTGGTGAGCGTCCTCCCGAAGGTTAAACTACCCACTTCTTTTGCAGCCCACTCCCATGGTGTGACGGGCGGTGTGTACAAGGCCCGGGAACGTATTCACCGTGGCATTCTGATCCACGATTACTAGCGATTCCGACTTCATGGAGTCGAGTTGCAGACTCCAATCCGGACTACGACGCACTTTTTGGGATTCGCTTACTCTCGCAAGTTCGCCGCCCTCTGTATGCGCCATTGTAGCACGTGTGTAGCCCTACTCGTAAGGGCCATGATGACTTGACGTCGTCCCCACCTTCCTCCGGTTTATCACCGGCAGTCTCCCTGGAGTTCCCACCCGAAGTGCTGGCAAACAAGGATAAGGGTTGCGCTCGTTGCGGGACTTAACCCAACATTTCACAACACGAGCTGACGACAGCCATGCAGCACCTGTCTTACAGTTCCCGAAGGCACCAAAGCATCTCTGCTAAGTTCTGTAGATGTCAAGAGTAGGTAAGGTTCTTCGCGTTGCATCGAATTAAACCACATGCTCCACCGCTTGTGCGGGCCCCCGTCAATTCATTTGAGTTTTAATCTTGCGACCGTACTCCCCAGGCGGTCTACTTAACGCGTTAGCTCCGAAAGCCACGGCTCAAGGCCACAACCTCCAAGTAGACATCGTTTACGGCGTGGACTACCAGGGTATCTAATCCTGTTTGCTCCCCACGCTTTCGCATCTGAGTGTCAGTATCTGTCCAGGGGGCCGCCTTCGCCACTGGTATTCCTTCAGATCTCTACGCATTTCACCGCTACACCTGAAATTCTACCCCCCTCTACAGTACTCTAGTCTGCCAGTTTCAAATGCAATTCCGAGGTTGAGCCCCGGGCTTTCACATCTGACTTAACAAACCACCTGCATGCGCTTTACGCCCAGTAATTCCGATTAACGCTCGCACCCTCCGTATTACCGCGGCTGCTGGCACGGAGT
>NZ_JCBDGX010000032.1:0-47326 GCF_059834345.1 Vibrio sp. R11-SG3-ISO3-SZ | reverse complement strand
CAAATGAGGACTCAGAAATCGGCTTAGAGGATACACGGACAACGCCCACCGCCTGCCAGCCTCTCTGTTTCGCCAATTGCATGACGCGAGCGCCAACAAAACCGTTACTCCCAGTGACTAATACCTTCATTTTCCCCCTGCGCTAACTGGCGCTTTTCTCGTACAAAACAATGTGTGAGGACACAATTGGGGCAAATGATACCGTTTTCCTCTAGCGTTTGACATTAAAGGTTTCTAGAATACAGGCGACATAATAAAAAATAATAATTTTCAGCTGGCAGTGGTATTCGATGTTCACCCCAATTCAACTTCTTCTTAATGCCAGTCGCAGAAACAAGCGGCTGATCACCATTCTCTATGACATCCTTGCGGTGATTGCCTCGCTGTATTTGGCCATTGTGTTTCGCTTAGGCACGACAGAGTTTGCGATTGGGTTTGACGAATTTGCCAGTCTTGTGGTGACACTCGCCGTCACGATCATCAGCTTTGCCAAATTAGGGATGTACCGAGCTGTTTTGCGCTACATGATGCTGCCGGCTATGGGCTACATCTTCTTTAGTGTCTTACTGTCGACCTTAACACTGGCGCTCAGCGGCTTCTTCTTTCACTCCTTTATTCCTAGAAGTGTGCCGTTTATCTATGCCGGATTAGCGATTTTGACACTAGGTGGCCCGCGTATCTTCATTCGCACCATCTATTATCATTATTACCGACGCCAAAAGCCCAATGTCTTCATCTATGGGGCGGGCTCTACCGGTCGTGACTTGGCCTATGCCCTCATCCAAGGCGACGAATACCACCCCGTTGCTCTGCTAGACGATGACCGCAGTAAATCTGGGCAAATCATGTTTGGCATTAAGGTGTACCACCCGTCAGAGTTCGAGCAACTTCAGTCTCTCTATCAGCCTGTTAAGTTGCTGCTTGCTATCAACAACATCAATAAAGGCCAACGCTTGCGTTTGGTGGAAAAGCTCTCCAATTGGCCAATTGAAATCCAATCGGTGCCTTCGGTCGAAGACATCGCCGCAGGCAGAGGCAGTGCAACAGAGATTAAAGACTTGGCTGTCGGTGATTTGTTAGGCCGCGCACCTGTCGATCCAGACTCCTATCTGATGTCACAAAACATCACGGGAAAGAACGTCATGGTCACCGGCGCCGGTGGCTCGATTGGCTCTGAGCTTTGTCGCCAAATTCTTGCTCAAAAACCGGCCACCCTACTTCTCTTTGAGCTCAACGAGTACAACCTGTACAAAATTGACCAAGAATTAAACGGCATCAAGGCAAAACTCCAATCCGAGACAAAACTCGTTGCGGCGCTGGGCTCAGTGCAAAAAGAAAACCGCTTAACCAAGTTGATGACGGCGCACCGCATTCAAACCGTGTATCACGCGGCTGCCTACAAGCATGTGCCGCTCGTAGAAGACAACATTGTAGAAGGGATTCGCAACAACGTCTTTGGGACGTTTGCCTGCGCGAATGCTGCCATTGAAACCGGCGTAGAGAACTTTACTTTAATCTCCACCGACAAAGCGGTTCGCCCCACCAACATAATGGGAGCGAGTAAGCGCCTCGCTGAACTTGTTTTGCAGGCACTGGCCGATAAACAATCATCCACCACCTTTACGATGGTTCGCTTTGGTAATGTTTTAGGCTCTTCGGGCTCTGTTGTACCGCTTTTTAAAAAGCAGATCCGTTCGGGCGGCCCTGTGACAGTGACGCACCCCGACATTATTCGCTACTTCATGCTCATTCCTGAGGCCGCGCAGTTGGTCATTCAGGCAGGCGCCCTAGGGCACAATGGCCAAGTGTTTGTGTTAGACATGGGTGAGCCGGTTAAGATTTTAGACTTAGCCAAACGTATGATCCACCTGATGGGGATGAAGGAATACACCGCCAACTCGCCAGAGGACGGTGACATTGAAATCAAGTTCACGGGTCTTCGCCCCGGAGAGAAACTTTATGAAGAGCTGTTGATTGGCGATAATGTCCAGGGAACGGGCCATCAAAAAATTATGACTGCTTGTGAAGACAAGTTGGACTGGAAAGCAATGAAGCAGCTTTTGGATGAGCTGGATACGTGTTGCCACAATTTTGATGTGAGCTGTATTCGACGTATCTTACTTGATGCGCCTACTGGCTATACACCCCGCGAGAGCGAAAGCTGATTTATGACTGTCTTTATTTCTATTGTAAATCACCATCACGACGCGATGATTGTCGAGAACCCGACGCTGCCGACACTTGCCCAACATTTCACGATCATCATAAAATCCAACACGCAGCCAACACCCGCACTCAGCGACTTCTGCCATGAGCACCATATCTGTCTACTACAAGGTTCCAAACCCAAGGGATTCGGGGCCAACAATAATGAAGTATTTCAGTACGTTAAATCGCACCTGAGCCCGACCGGTGAAGACTTCTTTTTGGCACTGAACCCTGATGTTGAAATCGACGCAGAGAGCGTGTCAGAGTTGGTAGCACAAGCGACTGAGTACCAAGCCGACATCTCGGCAATCAACCTCTACACCGACAAGTCGCTGAGCACTTACGATCGCTCTATTCGACGCTACCCAAGTCTATTGTCACCATTAAAGTCTTTAGTTGGGATACCCAGAAGTGATGTCTACGACAAAAGCAAAATTGACAAACCAACGCGAATCGAATGGGCCGCGGGTTCTTTTCTACTCTTCACTGTCCATAGCTTTGAGGTGCTGAGCGGCTTTGATGAACGTTACTTCATGTATTTTGAAGATGCGGACATCTGTACGCGTGCGAACAAGCACAAGTTAAACGTTTATTACTTTCCCAACATCAAAGCCGTCCACTTTGCATCTCATCAAAACAGACGGCTTCTATCCAAGCATTTCATTTGGTATTGGCAAAGCTCTCTAAGGTATCAATTGAGGCTACATTGGGGAGTTTGATGAGCCCTGGGAGTTTGATGAGCCCTGTTTCCGTTTTTTGTAAAAAAGACCATCCCTCACCCCCCTAACCAAGGACTTAAGGTGTCCGACTTTCTCGTCAGTAAAGACAACGAGAAAAGCTTGATGCACAATAGAAAAAATGACTTCTCTTAAACTCGTCAGTTTAGGCACGTGCGAGTATCTAAGTAAGAAAAATGAGTTTCGAATCCGATAGTAACGCCTAGCTGCCGAATGGACAGGAACACGCCACCTCAAAAACTTAACGTTGTTCGTGCCAATCTCATGCTCCATGACTAAGCGTGGCTCCACCAAAATCGGATATCCTAGCTTACGCGCTCTTAAACACCATTCCGTATCGACATAATCGATAAATAAAGTGTCATCCATCAGGCCTACTCGGTTGAGAGTCCCTTTTTTCACTGCCATACCGGAAGAAATGATACAAGACGCTTCAGTAGGATGAGCATAATGACTAGGTAAAAGCTTTTGCCTTAGACCCAAGTGATTCAATTTGATGACCGGGTATTCAAACTTAGAGACACGATTGTAAAAACGAGGACCGAGTACAAGTGCGCTGCCATAGTCTCGCTCTAGCTTCTGATACGTTTCCTCAACTTGAATCAAATAATCGTCATTAATCGATGAGTCTTGATCAAAGAACACCACTAGATCATCGTCCTCGATGTTAAGCTGCCTAATCGCAATATTTTGTGCCTCAGCGATGCCAAGATTGGCGTTTAAACAAATGAGATCCACCCTTTCGAACAACTCACAAAGCTGCGCAAGCTCTTTGGCATTTTCACTGCCATTATCTACCACTATGACGCGGTTGCCATTTGCTTGGCAAGCATGCAATAAGCCCTCAAAATTCGCTAACTGGGGTTGAAAGGTAACGATGATAGATGTGGTCAACAAAGGAGGCTCCTCTAGCCATAGCAAATTAACTCAACAACAGAGAATATAAGCCATACAAAGATCTGTAGTGACCCAGTTGAAAGTGGAAACAGGGAAGTTCTTCTATTCTAATCTCCAACATGAAAGTTAGATATGATAACTAGAGAAAAAAGACATCAAATAGGACTAACCACAGATACACAAAATGAAAACAATACCTTAAACCTTTCGTAATAACATTGTACCCCAAGATAAGCCAACTCCAAATCCTGAAATGATTACATTTTTAATTTCTTCGCTCGGAGGATCAATATAATGGCTAAGCATCAGAGGAATAGAAGATGAAACAGTATTCCCGTACCCGGAAATCATAAATGGCATTTTCCTTTCGTCAACACCAATCTTTCTTCTAAGATTATCAATAATAACTTTGCTTCCTTGGTGCATTAAAAACAAATCTATTTCAGAAGTGGTCAATGATCTTTCTGTTAGGTAAGTGTCAACTTGCGCAGCCACATTTTTTGAAGCAAAGTTCAAAACTTTCTTTCCGTCCATTTTTAAATGGCCATCTAGGTAAAGAGCCTCCCAATCCGTCCCATTAGATTCAAGTATTGGACGCTCAATAAGATATACACCATCGTAACTAAGCAATGTAGCGGTTGCGGCATCTCCAAATAGCAAAGCCGTTGAAGAGTCTAGCGGGTCTACAACTTCAGAGTAGGGGTCTGATGTAACAAGCAAAGCATTTTTATACCCCATTTCCAACATATGAGACTTCAACAAAGAAAGTCCGTATATATAACCTGAACAACCAAGCGAGATATCAAAACAAGATACGGACTCTTTCAACTTTAGTTTACCGTGGACTATCGCTGAGGTGTGAGGTATTGCATAGTCTCCTGTTTGAGTAATCACAACGAGAGCGTCTAGATCATTCAAAACATTAGGAACTTTAAGCTCCAAATCTTCAATTGCTCTCAAGGCCAAATCAGACGCCTTCTGGGAGGCCTCCTTTGCGGCTCTCTTCCTTACACCAAGTCTTTTATCAACAAAGTGACTATCTCTGCCCAGTTTAATTGCTGACGCGACGTTATCTATTTTTCTATCTGGAATATAAATACCGATGTTCTTTACTGAAATACTCATAATCAAATCGCTTTAATAAATTATCGTGTGATAAGCATATCTATGAAGCCCTATATCTAAAAATCATTCACTAAGGGTAACTAGAAGTCCACTTGGTTAACTAAGCGAAAGATCTACTTCTCAGTATGAACCGAAAGAGAAATTAATTCATAGATGGCACTTAACGATCTCTCTATAATCTTTAATCAAATCAGGACTAGCTATAACGTGATCTACCTTTTTTCTGAGATCAGGAAAGTCCGTGGGATTATCACGCAAAAGTTCTTTCTTTAAAAAAGGAAAACCTCTACTGAATAATTGATACCACAACTGATGTGTCGGGTTAACGTCCTGACGTAAGACTCTTAAATAAAAGAAAAATCTAGAAAAAACTTGACGATAAGAGATAAAACTGAAAGGACGCTTTAAAAAGTCAATTCTTAGGGTGGATACGGGGTATTGTACTTGGCAGTCAAGCCCTTGGGAATAGAAATACTCAAACAAGGAAAGTTCAAAGTTATGTATAACCTTGTCTTTGTCGTTCGTATAAATATCACCTCGCTCAAAGAAAAAGGAATTAACAACTGACAACTTAGTCTTCTCTAGGTTAAATCCAAAAAGATAACTTTGATAATGATACTTTACCTGGTTGGAGTCAGTATTACCCCAAAATTCACCGGTATCATCTATGGGCATACAGTGTCCAAACGGTCCTATAAAGCTATCGTTAACAAAAAGTAGCCTTGTTATCTCATCAGACTCGCGAATGGAATTCACATATTGTAACCCACACGCATAAGAACCAAAGTCATATCCGAAGTTTTCTCTTTCAATAAAAACATCACAGGCTTTTGCTAACTCAGAATTATGGATACTGGCTGTATTTGGCATCACTAGAATAACATAATAGCCATTAGCTTTGAGCCATTGGTATATTCTATCGTGATAATTAAACTCCTCTGTACTTTTTATGTAGCCACAGAAAATGGCAACTTTTCTTTGGTCTAAACTTGAAAAATTCGCAAACTCAGTCACAGATAAAACGCTACTTTCAATTTTATCCCATGAAATATTATCATGAGTCTCATTATTACTAACATTCATTTTTATACTTTCCAAGAAATTTGCGATACCAAGATACCATCAATTTTACGAGTCTAATTACTCTGGAACTTTCATATAGGTGCAATTTCTCTTTCAGTAAAGAGACTTCCCTCTCTTTCTGTCGAGCTAACTCAGAGTTGAAAAAACTAACAGTAGAGTAACATTCAAAAAAACGGTTGTACAAATGCGATGGGAAAGAAACTTGAGGACTTATTTCATCGTAAATAGATAACAAGAAACCCTTAGCAAAGTTTTCATTACCCAAACTTAAATAATAGTCATAAAGTGCTAACGCGATTGAGCCATGCTCGTCAACTTTTCTTCCTGTTACTGACTCGATTGTCACTATGTCAAAGTTCAAAAAGTTTCTATTAACGTAAAGTTCTTCAAACTCAACTCGATTTGTCCGCTCGTTTGACCTCAGGAGACTGAGGTTTTGGCCATCTCCACGTTCACGATAGTTTACTAACTTTTCTCTTAAGAGATTTATTGGTTCCTTAGATATTATCCTGAGCCAAAAATCGTAGTCTTGAAGTTGAATAAGACGTTCATCAAACAAGCCATATTTCTCGAACATCGACCTTTCGAACATTAGAGAGAGGGCACATAGCATATTTCCCTCTCTTAAAAAGTGAGCTTTGATGTCTGCACTTGTATAGTTTCGATTAAAAATAAATTCAAGGTAATTATTTTCAATAACGTTATCGCATTCATCAATTATATTCACCCAAGTGAAAAGGTTAGTTAAACCATCTTTGGTCATAACATCCAGTTGTCTTTCTATCTTATTCGGAACAAAAGTATCATCGCCAGACAATATTGAAATATATTTTCCTGATGCCTGCCTCAAGCCAAAATTTGTACCGTGAGAAGGATAGGTGTTGCTAGGCAAAGGAAAAAACTTAATCTTACCACTTAATATTTCCTCTCTGTAAGAAGAGGGGATCAATGAAGGTGTTGAATCAGATGAACCATTGTCAACAATAATTATCTCTATATTTGAATAGCTTTGTGCTAATACACTATCTATAGCTTTTCTAATATACTTCTCATGATTAAAAGAAAGAATACAAACCGAAACTAGGGGAGACATTTCCACTAAACTTACCTACTTTAATTGCCAAGCGTTAATAATTCTGACTACTTTATCCATTTCGCTGCTTGTGAGAACTGGTGACATGGGAAGACTCAGTAGCTCTGAATTGATTAACGTTGTTAACGGTGTGGAGCTTGCAGGTAACTCTGAGTATGCATTCTGTTCAACAATAGATATAGGATAATGTATTTGAGTTTGGATTCCATTGTCCAGCAAATATTTTGCTAGCTCATCACGGAACTTCGTTCTTATAACGAATAGATGGTAAACATGCTCGTTCACATCGGAGCATTCTTGATACGTAACAAGTGGATGATTGATATTATCTCGGTAAAACTTTGCTATCTTTCTTCGAACATGAGTATCTTTATCTAGGTATTTCAGTTTTACGTTAAGCATCGCTGCTTGAATTTCATCTAGTCGACTATTTACTCCCTTCAAATCGTGGCGATACTTAACTTTTGATCCATAGTTTCTTAGTACACGGATTGTATTAGCTAATTCGTCGCTATTTGTAGTAATAGCTCCTGCGTCACCTAATGCACCCAGGTTCTTTCCTGGATAGAAACTGAAAGCACCCGCATCACCCCAGGCGCCTGATTTTACATCACCAATAGAAGCTCCGTGTGCCTGAGCACAATCCTCTAATACTAATAAATTGTGATCTCTAGCGATTTTCATTATCTCTGGCATTGGTGATATCAAGCCATAAAGATGGACTGGTAGAATAGCTTTAGTTTTAGGGGAAATTGCATCAAGAATATTATTAGGAGTTAGATTTAAGGTTGCAGCGTCCGGTTCAACTAAAATAGGCGTTAGATTCAACTCACTGATTGCTAAGACTGATGCGATATAAGTATTGGCTTGCACGATTACTTCATCACCGTCACTTAACTTGCCTAACTCTTTCCACGCTCTAAGAGTTAGAGTGAGAGCATCTAACCCGTTGGCAACCCCAATACAATGCTTAGTATTACAATATTGAGAAAATGACTGTTCGAAAGAAGTGAGTTCATCACCTAATATATACCAACCTGAATCAATCACGCGTGAACAAGCATCTTTCAACTCTTGTGCATATTTATGGTTGACCGATTTTAAATCTAGGAAAGGAATCATAGTGGTGTTGTCTCAATGTATTTTTTGTTTAAATTATAAAAGCTTTCATATTCTTCGAGTGAGTATTCGAACAAAATATCATCTTTTGTTTCTCCGACTTCCACTGCTCCAAGCTTTTTATGGAACTTTACAACTGATATGTTATCTTTACGAACATCGAAATGAGCTCGAGAAAATTTCAGCGCCCTGAATGCATATTCATATACCAACAATGCACTTTCAATTGCAGCCGTTCTCGTTTTATCAGAGTTCAATATCCAGCTACCCCAGCAGAACGAATTTCTCTCTCTAATGAAATCATATAATCTTACCACACCGATGGGTATATTGGTGTCCTTTCGAATTATAACGAAGTAATATTCGTTACCGGAGGCTTCTCTAGACTTATATTCCATCAACCATTGTCTTTGCGATTCTAAACTAGCATCAGTACTAGACAAATACTTATTAAGCCCGTCATTCAAACGCAAACCTAAAATAAACTCCGCATCAGACACTTCTGCTAATCTAAAATATATACTCTTCGACTCAATCATCACAATCCCTTACTTTCAAAGATAAAAAATCTTCATAATTTCGAATATAGTCAGACTCATCGTATTTTTCACTAGCTAAAACCATTAATACACAGTTGTCTGAAAAGTCATGCATCTCCCGCCACAAATAATTACCAATATACAAACCTTTACTTGGCGTGTTGAGAGTTAAACTTTTTCGTTCAACGCCATCATCTAGTACAACGCGGCAACTACCACTTACACATATAAGTATTTGTTCTAGATTTTTGTGAGCGTGATAGCCTCTTGAAACTCCACTCGCGGTGTCAAAAATGTAATAGACGCGTTTGACATCAAACGGCACATTCTCGTTTTGTTCTAGAGATACGAGAGAACCTCTGTCATCACCGATCACATCGAAATCAATAATTTTCATCATGATAGTCTTTCACTTAATAACGTATCTAATACTTCAATGTTAACAGAACTGTCTCCATGAACACAGTTCGATTCATCTTCCGGTTCTGTCAGAAAGTGGATCAAGTCAACATTCGCAACATCAGCTAGTGGTTGGAAGACATAGAAGTTTGTACTTTGCGCGGATGGGTAAAGAGATATGGCTAAAGAACCTTCAGGCATAAATAGAATATTTGTAAATGCCGCCCCGGAAACACCGACAACCACCTTAGATTGAGAGAACAAGTTTGCTTGTTCTTCAAACGATAGATAAGATGGGTCAATAAATTCAAAACCATGCTTATACATCAATCGCTCTAAAGCATGTACGTTTCTCAAAACTCTTAATCTGTTATTTTGGCGCTGAATATAGATTTTTCGGTTGCATGTACGACTAGCCGGACTGATTAATCTACTCATCTCCTTATGTAGTTCTGTCAATACATCAGTCGATATAAAAAACTCGCTTACTGGGTTAGGAAGAAATTTAGTATTGTCTAGAGAAAGCCAAGTCGGCGTACAATAAACTAAGTTATCACAATGCACTAGCTCCCCCTTCTTAACAAACCGTATTTCAAACCTATTTTTCAGGCAATTTGAAAGAAATAATTCAGCAACTTCAAGACATTGCGGCGCAACAGTGTCATCCATCAAGATGACAATTCTACTATCCATCTTTTTCAAATGCTTTAGTATGAGAATCAGTTTTGGTAATATCTCAGTAATCCAGTGATAGTAATTCGCAGAATGTTCTTTTAGTAAGCTAACAACTACCACTCCTTCACCGATGTGGCTTTTATCTGATATATTGAGTGTAAAGGTTGAACGATCCAGAGGGCGAAAAACTGTTGGCTGCTTCAAATCATGATGCTCCTTCATCATCGTTAGTTCGAAATGATATAGGAGATTTTCGTAAATTATACTATCTGTACCACCTAACACTTTAACACTTTTCAGCGATGCAATAGAAATGTCCGGTAGTTGTCCTTCGATGCTAGAACGTTCACAAAGTCTATTCTCGACATAAATGCGAGGCGCTGAGATTGTCCCGTATCTATTTGCCTGTATCTCAAGAGGTTCACAATCTGCGCCTAGTGAAGTCAGTGAGTCGACTAGAGTAACATTGCTATAAAATGACTTGGTTGCTCTACTATCACGAATCGAAGCCCTAATTCTGGATAAAAGTGATAAATAGAACAGAGCACTGTCTCGATACTGCCTTCTAATGCCATAAGGCAGTAAGTAATAAAAGCACTTAAAAAAAACTCTCATTGATCTTAACATTAATAAAACACTCAATAAACTTTATAAAGTTCCGTATACATCAAAAGACGAACGACATTATTATAAATAAGAAAATTAGGAATATTATTTTTAGCGAACTTGAAGTATGTTACGATTAGAGAAAGAGCCAAACCACGAAAAGAAACAATATCCTACACGATTCGCTTTACCAATTCTTCAAGGTACCTAGCTTTGCGCACTACCGGGAAGTCTTAGAACAAACCCTTTACTTTTCTTAATAGTTTCCAAACAAAATTATTCGTAACTTTTTCGTGAAAAACTTTTAAAGTATAGTACTGATTCTGCAAAGAGTGTAATTCACTTTCCAAATTTGCCAAATCAATTTTTAACTTGTCATTCTCTATGCTCCTATCTCTATCTAATTCACTATAAAACATAATAACTCTAGCGAAATCATCAGACTCGAGGTCTCGGAATATCTTATAGAAACTATCTACAGAGTTTAAATATTTAGTTCTTTCAACCAGTAAAGATAAGAGGTTCTCCTCGAACTTATAATCTAATATTCGATTAAACGAAACAATCGCACGTAGGTTTCGTACAACTTGCTCTTCCTCATCTAATAAGGACCAAATCCCAGCTCCATGAACCCTATATACAGACATAACTTTGTCAATATATTTTACTGGACCAAACATCGAAAACGCAATAAGACGGAACCAATCACCATTGTGTAACTTCATAAGCTCAATAGCATTCTGGGTTGATTCATCGTTTCTGAATAATAATGATGAGCTATGAAAGTATACTTCACCTCGCGTAAAATCATCGACATCAAAACTATCTTTTCTTAGGGAGTTGACGATATTCCCATTCAACTCTCCTTCAGAGTCCATCACAGCAGTGTTGTGCGCACAAGCTGAAAAGTCACGATTTAGACGTAAGAAGTCAACCTGACTTTGCAGCTTATGAGGATCTGACCAAAAATCATCACCATCGCAAAATGCTATGTATTCACCACAAACTCTAGGTAAGTTGAACTCTATGTTGGGCCTAATACCAACAGAAAACTGATTGTGCGACTGAAAAATAGGTTTGATAATTCTTGGATATCGTTCTTGATAGCTTTTGATGATCTCTTGGCTACCGTCTGTAGAGGCATCATCACTTATAAGAACCTCTATGCCGAAATCTGTGATCTGAGACAAAAAGCTGTCAAGTGCTTCGTGGAGGAATTTACTATGATTGTAAACAACACAGCAAACGCTAACCAATGGTAGATCACTAGACCATGAGTTAGTGATTTCATTCTGAGTTCTCATCGTAGTTCCTAATTATTAAAAAAGAAATGGATGTTTTATTATATAAAAACATGGGTAGGGAAATATAATGAAACCTATCCAAAATCTAGACTTAACAAAATGGTAAATCCTCGCTTCCGGCACAGCACTTTATTATAGATAACCTATAGCAATAATAATCTCTTAATTATTAAGTATCAACGTAAATATACAATGTGAATGTTTATCTCTCGTATATTAGCTTTTTCATTTTCATATTTTCCAGTGTTTTCTGGGGTACATCATACACTGCGGTTTCAAGATCAAGTGTTTCATAAGAAGCCATCATCTGTTCTGTAATGCTATTTAGAGATTCTAAAGAGGATATACATTCATATCCAAAATAAGGCATCTCAAATTGGCATATATGCTCGACGAACAGTATGTCTTCTTTGGTCATATGCTTTAAAAACTTATTTGAATTGTTTGACATAACCGGTTTAGACAAGTTCTTCCAATTGTCTTCCCTACTAGCGTTGATTCTAACAGTGTCTGATTTGTAAAAAGACAGCATGTCCTCTTCGTAATCTAATTCCAAATATTCGCACACCTTCTTCAAAGACGAACTAGTATTTAAAATTAGATCTTCATATTTCAAAATATACAACTTGTCTTCAGGTATACATGCGGTTAATTTAAGGCTATTTTGCTGATCTTTTTTCCATTGCCTTGCTGCAGATAGAAACCCTCCCACGTGAGATTTACTAGCTTTCCATGATAACGCCATATCTCTTGGATCTCTTATCAGATAGACAAATCTTGAATCAGGAAAAAATTTGTTAATAAATGGGTAAAACTCATACAGTTGGTTTTCCTTTATGAAGGACAGTTCAGCTCCCAAGAATTCCATTTCACGTCCGAATATGAATTCATATAGCCCTGCAATATCTCCACACTTGACATTTGTTATAATTTCATTTTTTGAAACTTTAGTGTTCCAAACCGAAAAATCCACTGTGTATAAAGCGTGCAAGTCGGAAATTAATTTTTCCCAGTTCGATTGATCAGTTAGATCACCGTATCGAAACAAATTCCTAAAAATAGGATTCATGATATGCTTAGGTGAAGGTGCAGATATTTTAGAGTGCGCCCCCATTAACTTAGTTAAAAAATTGCTTCCACACCGTTCAGAACAAATAAGAAAAATCAACGTAAGTACCTCTCAAGGTTATTATTAATTGCAAAATTCTCGATGTCTCTCTGTATATCTATCGATAAGCCATGTCTCCATGCATCATCGGTGACCTTATTCTTATATACTGAATATTCAGAATCAACAAACAAGTCATCGCAGATAAATTTAGAGGTGAACTCCGTTAGTTCCATGCCAAGAAACTCAAACAATCGAGCTATTGAGATTTCAGTATTACTAATCAGGTCATGATATTCAACTAGTTTAAAATTTCCTGGATACTTCTTCTCTAATTCCTCAAATAACTCACTAGTCTCCGCCCACTTCAACAAGCCAAAATATTCTTCTTTCAGTTTTTTGTTTTTTCTTTCAGCTAGCATCAGTTCATCCTTGAGATTCCATCCCAAATCTCTCCGAAATTCTCTGCTAGCATGATACCAACTGTTAATTACCCCTCTTGGATCTCTAACCAAACCAATAACTTTAATTTCTGGATCCTCAATTATTAAATTCTCAATAATATGATGGTAGCGAACTTCCTTATACACAACGGTATTAAGAGTATTAAATTTATAGAAACTAGGCTTTTCTTTTTTGTTTCTAGCCTCTGTTTGCCTTATGAATGAGTCATTTGACTGAGAGATGTCTCTAAAAAAATTATCTATCTCTTCTTTAGTCGAAAATTCATCTAGCCGCGACTTGAATTTATAGGAAAATAACGGTTGATAGCAGTAATTCACATTCGGGTCGCTATTAATTATTTCACCTAGCCAAGATGAACCTGATCTAGGAACTGAATGTATTGCAACTTTTTTCATTTTATATAAGTTCGTATTCATTTAGAAATAACTTCACTTCAACTTTGCTACACCACATCATAACATCGATGATGGACAAATAAGGTTCAAAGTGCTCAATATTCTGTTCATATGATGGGAGTTTCGATTGTAGAAACTTAAGCTCTATACCATGTCTTTCAAATTCGGCTCTGTCATATAAGTGCACACCACCAATTGGGTTTATATAAAGAGAACTATCTATCTTCTTGTTTATATCAATTACGCGCTGCACACCTTTCAACGACTTATCTAGACCAAGATCAGAAGATATAACCACTTGAGTGTTGATACCTATATATTCACAGATCTTATTTACTGAGTTATATATATAATTAAACAAATTGTCGTCTTCAAACTCAAAAATACTTTCAACTAACGGATAAACTGAATCAAAATGAGGCGCGTTGCGATAACTTTGCTTAATAGAATTGAGTATTTTTGTTATGTTCTTTTTGGATGACTTACTGATAAATTTATCTTTTACATCTAGATAGTCCGAAGACTTCTCCAAAGGTATAGAGAACAGTGTTTTCTTTCCATTTAAAAGTAGATTATTCCTAGAGAACCAGCCGCGTTTTGAATATTGCACATCATCATATATCACGAAAACATCGACAGCGTTGATCAATTGCCAGTACCCTAAATAGGGAAGAAAGTAGGGTTGCATAATTGCAGATCTCATAAGCTCTCTCTAATTATTTTAACAATTTCTCTCTGCTCTTCTTGAGTAATTTCATGATATGAAGGTAAACATAGTATTCGTGATGCAATATCTCTAGAATTTGAACAATGCTCAACAACGTCAACATAGCTAAGAGTATCTAATGAAGGATAAAAATATCTTCTTGGAAAAATATCAAAGTTATTTAGTGAAGATTGAACCTTTTTCAATTGATCAACGTTACTTAGAATAATTGGAACATAACTATAATTGTGATCCGTTTCTTCTGCTAGTAGCTGAAATGACACAACGTCTTTGAGATTTTCAAAGTAGTAGTTATATATTTCCTCTCGCTTCAACTGAATGTTATCTATGTCATCAAGTACACACAGCCCCATTGCCGCTTCGAACTCATTCATTTTAGCGTTAGTTCCGATTGATGGAATTGACTCAGCATTTTCAATTCCAAAATTAATGAGCAATCTTACTTTTTCAACTAATCTATCATCATTGATGATCAAAGCCCCGCCTTCAATTGTATGGAATAGCTTTGTTGCATGAAAACTAACAGTGGATATGTGTCCATAATTCAACACACTAGTCCCTTTGTACTTTACATTGAATGCATGTGCGGCATCGTAGACAACTTTCAAACTATGTTCTTTTGCAATCTTATCTATCGCTTCTACTCGGCAGGGATTTCCAAATACATGTACGGGAACAATTAAATCAGTATCTGACTCAATTCTACTTTCAATTTTACTACTATCTATATTCAGCGATGATTTATCAATATCACAAAACAGAGGCTTAATATTATTTGTTACTAAAGAGCTTGTTGTCGCGACAAAACTAAATGGAGTTGTAATAGCTGAACCCTTAATATCTAACGCTCTGTAAGCGATCTCCATAGCTGCGGTACCATTAGAGACGAGTACAATATTCTTAACTCCTAAATATTTTTCTAGGCGTCTTTCAAGTTCATTGACGAGAGGACCATTGTTAGTTAAATTTCCACTTGAATATATTCTATCAATATAAGCTTTATATTTTTCTTTTGGTGGTAAATAAGTCTTGGTAACGTTAATCATAACTAGCTCTTACTGTAAGACAACTTTGGAAACAAATCTACCTTGGACCAAATTGGAAAACTTGGTCTTGATCCGACCTTGAATATTATAGAATCAGGTACGCAGTCAATAAATATTGGAGTATCAGTACCTTCAACGAAACTTGATATGTTCGTTTGGATTGAATAGTTGTTACTTTGTAAAGGTAAACTCAAAACATAATCAACAATATACTTATCTCCTGATTTAATCTGTAATAGCTCTTCAGATAATTGTTTGAATCCCCCACCAGTGATGTTGATCTTTTTATCATCATAAATTTGGAAGTTAACAGCAACGTCTAAATCGCTATAACTCTCGAGATGAATCCTTACTTTGACCTCTTGGTTAAATGCAACTTCTGTTAGAGGAATATCAGAGTCATCAAGTAGCTCTACATAAGTAATTCTAGCTTCTCCTGTACCATAGCGAAATTGTTCCACTCTGCTTTCAAACTCGATGGAATGCTTAAATGATGTGTTGTTATCAGCTAATGCACTGTCCAAGCTCTTAGACTCTAGTTCTTCCTTGTATATTCCCGTTTTCTTGACAGGCATACGCTCATTTTGAGAGTTTAGCTCCTCTCGCATCTCTTTTATGTAGAGTTCCGTAATATCACTTGCTTTACCAGATGCATGAACCATACCGTTTTTAAGATAGATACACCGATCGCATAGGCTTTTAATACTATTGATATCATGACTTACAAAAAGAACTGTAGTCCCTCTAGCTTGGATCTCTTTCATAGCAGTCATACATTTAGCTTGAAAATTCATATCTCCTACAGCGAGGGCCTCATCAACAATCAACACATCTGGCTCAACGTTTATTGCTACTGCCATGGCCAATCTAGCAAACATCCCAGATGAGTAACCCTTTACAGGCTGATTTATATGGTCACCAATATCGGCAAAAGCTACTATGCGGTCAATTCTAGAGTCGACTATACTTTTCGAAATTCCCATCAGCGAACAATTGATATATATATTCTCGATCCCAGTTGCTTCTAGGTTAAAACCGGTACCCAACTCGAGGATCGACGAAACAATTCCTTTAACTTGTATATCACCTTTAGTGGGAGTGAGAACGCCAGTAATAATTTTTAATAGTGTTGATTTTCCCGCTCCATTGTGACCAATTATTCCTACCGTCTGGCCCTGATGTATATCAAAACTAACATCTCGTAACGCGAAAAACTCTTTATGGTACGTTTTTCTGAATGGATGCAACGCTTCTTTGAAACGATCTTTTGGGTCGTTATACATCGGGTAGATCTTTGTTAAACCCTTACAGCTAATTACGGTGTCAGTCATGATAAATCTCTATAATACATCAGCAAAATGTGGTTTTAACCTTTTAAAACAAGTCACTCCAACCAACATTAATAATAGGTTTACGGTCCAAAAATATAACGTCCAAGTGGGATTCTCCCAAAACCACTCACCGTCAATTATCGAATTTCGATAACCTTCTATAAAATAGAAAACTGGGTTTAAGTTGAATATCCATTGGTATTTATCCGGAATCATCGCAATATTCCAGAAAATTGGGGTAGCCCAAAAACCTAGTTGAATACCGACTGATACTAATTGGCCGAAGTCTCGAAAGAAAACAATAATAGAAGAGGTTGTCCAAGACAAAGCTAGTAGTAAAAATATTGCGCTGAACAAATAGTATGGTATCTGCAACCACTTTAAAGTAGGCATGTAGCCGTGGATTAATGAAACAATTACGAGTACAAAAATAAAGAAAAAGTGTACCATTAAAGAGGCAAGTATTTTTACAACTGGTAAAAGGCTAATTCGAAAAACGATTTTTTTGACTATATGAGCTTGTTCGACTATCGCATTAGAAGATGTTGATAAAGCTTCTGAAAAGAAGAACCAAGGAATCATTCCTGATATAAGCCATAGCGCAAACGGTATACCGTCTGTTGTGTTGCCTGCACGAAAACCAAACTGAAATACAAACCACATAACTAAAATGGTAACTAGAGGCTGTATCAGAGCCCAGCCTCCTCCCAGGAATGACCCCATATAGCGACTGTTTATATCTCGCTTAGTCATAGAAATTAGCAGATCTCGTTGTCTTACAAGACCTATAAAAAATTCAAATGGTAATCTATACATTCTTAAACTCTCAGTACTAAAACCAGTGTGGTCGCTTTTCAAATCAGCTTCAAGTTCAACGACGACATGTATCACTGGCCACTAGATTCTAACGGATATACTTAGTCCTTTGACTTTGCTAAATCTTCAGAACGGAATATTGCTGTCTCAGATATAGAGCAATAGTGAGGCTTTCTACTTCGCTGTTTCCCAATTTAGGGCTGTTACAGGTTCATTCTTAATGACGGCTGTCCTTTAACAGGATACAACCTGATCTTTTAAAGTCTCGTATCGGCTGAAATGTCATTCGCTCCATCGGCTGATTTAGTATTGACCTTTCTGCGTTGTATGTTGAGTATCGGCGTCAACACAATTACATCTACACTAATCGGTTTCGAGTGTACCCACATCTACAGCTAAACGTAGAGCACCGATGCTCTACGTTTTTGTACCAAATCTATCCACTTTAAACTCACTCTCACCAAAGGCGTTAACTTCAGTCGAGTGAATCACTATACGACAAATAGACCTTCTAGGTTTAGTATGATGTCCAACCTAGAATTGTTTTCCCACATTTAACGATACTGGTCTACTCTGTTGACGTTTGCGAAATATCAAGTAACAAGTCAAAAACAATAGTTGTTTAAACTTTGTAAGAGTACGCATGCGTATAGTAGCGACGTCGCCGCTCTCAATATAGCTTCGCTCTCTGTGGAAAAGTACTAGAGTCATCGAGCCAAAACGCACCTACCACATCTACTTTAAAAAAGTGTTTTCGTACTGTAAAGCTAGTCATTTTTCGTGACCGTTCTAACCGTGCGAAAGGAGCTGAGTTCAGGACTTGGAAAAGGTCCAACAACCTTATATAACAACGCCGTACTCAACAACAGAAGCAACATGGTATGTGCAGTGTATAGCCTTTAGTGTAGAAATCCCATCAACACTAAAGTGCTTTTAGATCTGAGAATGTCTCACCTTCTTTATCTTTACTCGATAGGGTGGGGGCGCCTTCAAGTGGCCATTCAATGCTAAGAACTTTGTCATCCCAAAGAAGTGTACGCTCGAACGCTGGGTTGTAATAATCGGTGCACTTATATACAAATTCAGCCTCCTCACTGGTCACATAAAAACCATGAGCGAAACCTTCAGGAATCCACAATTGACGTTTATTTTCCGCAGAAAGATAAACACCGACCCATTTACCAAAAGTTTCTGAACCTTTACGAATGTCAACAGCGACATCATAAACCTCACCAGAGACAACACGCACAAGTTTTCCTTGTGTATTCTTAGTCTGATAATGCAGGCCTCGCAAGATCCCCTTTTTCGATTTGGAGTGATTATCTTGCACAAATAATGTTGATTTACCTGTCACTAGTTCATCAAATTTTTTCTGTTGCCAAGTTTCCATGAAGAAACCCCGCTCATCGCCAAAAACTGCAGGTTCAATGATTTTGACGTCAGGAATGGTAGTATCAATAACTTTCATATTTCCTACTTATAAGCTTCTATATTGTCCAAGGCACTTACCCAATCGCTTGGTGTAACACCAAATTGGGCCGAGATTTTGTTGCAGTTCAATCGTGAATTTGTCGGACGCTTTGCCGGCGTCGGATATGCCGATGTTGGGATCGACTTAAGGCTCGGGGAGTTATCAATGACTCCCTGATTTTGGGCTTTCTCAAAGATCATTTGTGCAAAGTCATACCAACTAGCATAAGGCATACCAGAATAATGGTACACCCCCCACTTAGGCTCGATCCCCGCCTCCATTGATTCGACCATTTTAATTAGCGCAGCTGCTATGTCTCCCGCATAGGTGGGTGCGCCGATTTGGTCGCCGACAATACTAAGTTCATCTCGCGTCTGTGCAAGCCGGAGCATCGTTTTGACAAAGTTGTTTCCATGCTCTCCAAACACCCACGCGGTACGTAAGATCAAGTGTTTTTCACATGCATCGATTACCGCGGCTTCCCCACTAAGCTTGCTTTCACCATACACACTTTGCGGTCCAACAGGATCGCTTTCCTGATAGGGTTCAGTTCCCGTCCCCTCAAACACATAGTCCGTAGAAATGTGCAACATCACAGCACCACAACTTTCCGCTGCCTCTGCAAGGAACTTGGGACCATCCCTGTTTATCGCAAACGAGAGTGCAACTTCTTCTTCTGCCTTGTCGACGGCCGTATGTGCTGCCGCATTAATGATGTAGTTCGGTTCGAAATCGGCAACGGTCGTATAGACAGCCACTTGATCGGTGATATCCAGCTGCTCTTTATCGACGGCTAAAACTTCCGCTTTATCGCGAAGTTGGTTAACTAAACAATGGCCGACCTGGCCATTGCAACCTGTAATAAGTACCTTCATTTTGTGTCCTAGAGTGGCTTAAGCAATGACATTAGGTAACGACCGTATTCGTTTTTCAGCATGGGCGTTGCTAGTCGTTCAATATCTTTGTTGCTTAACCAACCTTGTCGCCAGGCGATTTCCTCTAAACAGGCGACTTTCAAACCCTGAACATGTTCGATGGTTTGGACAAATGACGATGCCTCATGCAGGCTTTCGTGTGTGCCAGTATCAAGCCAAGCAAACCCTCGACCCAGCAACTCAACATTCAACGAACCATCATTGAGGTACATTTCATTGATAGAAGTGATCTCAAGTTCGCCGCGCGCCGACGGTTTCACTTGCTTCGCAAAATCCACGACTCGATTGTCGTAGAAGTACAACCCCGTGACCGCATAGTTTGATTTTGGTTTGGTTGGTTTTTCTTCAATCGAGACAGCTTTCATACTGTCATCAAATTCCACTACGCCAAAGCGCTCTGGATCCTTGACCTGATAGCCAAATACCGTTGCTCCAGCCTCTCTTGACGCTGCACTTTTTAATGTCTGACTGAAAGATTGACCATAGAAAATATTGTCACCTAGTACTAAACATACACTGTCATCACCAATGAACTCTTCACCAATAATGAACGCTTGTGCTAGGCCATCAGGGCTTGGTTGGATGGCATATTCTAAGTTGATGCCAAAATCACTGCCATCGCCGAGGAGACGCTTAAAGCCTTCATTATCTTCCGGAGTCGTGATGATAAGAATGTCTTTGATACCGGCAAGCATTAAAGTCGAAATCGGGTAAAACACCATTGGCTTGTCATAGATAGGAAGCAGCTGCTTCGATACGCCGCGGGTTAATGGGTATAAACGGGTGCCCGAGCCACCTGCTAGAACAATACCTTTCATTATTCTACCTCTCCTTTCACCACACCCAAACGCTCGCGTTGGTAACTGCCATCCTGAACATTCTGGCACCACTTTTGATTATCGAGATACCATTGCACCGTTTTTTTCAGCCCTGTTTCGAATGTCTCTACTGGCGTCCAGCCGAGTTCTTTTTGCATTTTGCTTGAATCGATGGCGTAGCGGCGATCGTGTCCTGGTCTATCTTGAACGTACGTAATTTGTTCCGCGTAAGGACTCTCTTTCGGGACTAGCGTATCCAAAATAGAACAAATGGTTTGAACCACTTCTAAGTTTTGCTTTTCATTGTGGCCGCCAATGTTGTAGGTCTCACCAACCATGCCCTCTGTCACCACTTTGTATAGTGCGCGAGCATGATCTTCGACATAGAGCCAATCTCGAATTTGGTCACCTTTGCCATAAATCGGCAGTTCTTTGCCTTCCAAGGCATTGAGAATGACAAGAGGAATCAGTTTCTCTGGAAAATGATAAGGGCCATAGTTGTTTGAGCAATTTGTCACGATGGTAGGAAGGCCATACGTACGAAGCCACGCACGCACCAAATGATCACTCGATGCTTTAGAGGCAGAGTAAGGGCTTGATGGCGCATATGGTGTGCTTTCTAAGAACATAGGGAGTTCAGTACCGGCCTCTACTTCATCGGGATGAGTCAAGTCACCATACACTTCATCTGTTGAAATATGATGGAAACGAAAGGCGAGCTTGGCCGACTCACTGAGTGTATTCCAGTAATCTCTCGTGGCTTCTAACAGTGTGTAAGTACCAACAATGTTGGTTTCAATGAACGCTGCAGGCCCCGTAATTGAGCGATCCACATGAGATTCCGCGGCTAAGTGCATGACCGCATCAGGTTGATGCTCACTAAAAACGCGATCTAATTCTGCTCTGTCACAAATGTTTACTTGTTCAAACGCGTAGCGTTCATTTGTCTCTACTGACGCTAAAGACTCCAAGTTCCCCGCGTACGTCAGACAATCAACATTAATCACACTGTCTGCAGTATTCTCAATAATGTGGCGGACCACTGCTGAACCAATAAATCCTGCACCGCCCGTTACTAAAATTTTCATTTTACACTGATTCCAACTGTTCTATTAATTCATTACTAATTATAAGTATTCTGCCATCTATTTCACTAGATGGATTTGCAACCCCATTCCGGGAACTGCTCACGTATGAATGCATTGAGGGCCTTTTCCGATTCGGTATAGGTTCGCTCGCCAGTACTCTCTGCATCCTTGCCTTTAATTGCACTGACCATGCCTGCTCCAATCGTCACATTGTTGATGCGATCAATGACAATAAACGCACCGGTTTGAGGCAAATGCTGATATTCGTCCAGCGCGATGTTTTCCGTTAGCTTGATATGGACCAGCGCAATTTCATTCAGCCCTAAGCTATCGGTGTTTTCTGCATGCTTGGCCAATGTATTCACATCCACTTTGTGTTCAATCTTGGCCACGTTCCCTAAACAGCTCTTAGTGGCAAACTTCAACACATAGTCTTTATGTGTCAGCATGGGTTGTTCACCCATCCAAACCATGTGCGCTTGACACTGGTTGGTGACAACTGGCTCATGCCCAGTATGCACCATCATATCACCACGAGAGACATCGATTTCATCTTCCAGTGTTACCGTAATCGCCTGACCCGGCTGCGCTGTTTGCAGTTCACCATCATAGGTAAAGATGGATTTGACCTTCGACGTTTTGCCTGAGGGCAACGCTGTGACCCCATCCCCGACTTGAATTTGCCCAGAGGCGAGCGTACCGCAGAACCCTCTAAAGTCTAAATTGGGTCTATTCACATATTGGACTGGGAATCGCATATGCTCTAGGTCTTTGTCTTTATCGACTTTGACCGTTTCCAGCAACTTCATCAATGTCGCACCTGGATACCAGTCCATTTTTTCACTTGGGGCCACCACATTGTCACCCTTTAGCGCTGAAATCGGTACAAAGCGAATATCATCGATATTGAAATTTTTCGCCATTTCTCGGTAATCGGCTTTGATCTGTTGATACACCTCTTGGCTGTATTCCATTAGGTCCATCTTATTAATCGCAACAATGATGTGCTTTATGCCTAGGAGGGAGCAAATATAGCTATGACGACGAGTCTGGGTTTGAATGCCGCGGCGCGCATCCACCATCACGATCGCTAAGTCGCACGTTGATGCGCCGGTCACCATGTTGCGCGTGTACTGCTCATGTCCTGGAGTATCGGCAATGATGAACTTTCTCTTGTCGGTGGAAAAGTAACGATAAGCGACATCAATAGTGATACCCTGCTCACGCTCTGATTGAAGCCCGTCAACGAGAAGCGCCAAGTCAAAGGCTTCATCTGTGGTATTAAACTTCTGGGAGTCTTTTTCAATGGCGGCCATCTGATCTTCATAAATCAGCTTTGAGTCGTAAAGCAAACGTCCAATGAGGGTAGATTTACCGTCATCGACATTTCCACAGGTCAAAAAACGTAAGAGATCTTTGTTTTCATGAACCTTTAAGTAGGCTTCAATATCTTTTGCAATCAGCTCTGAAGAGTGCGACATGTTCTGTACCTGTTCTATGTCTACTTAGCGTAATGGTCAGTTAACGTCTGAATAAATGACGCTAGCTCAGACTTGGGTAATTGGTTAATGCCAGCAGCGGCTTTACGGCCACCGCCAGTTGGAAACTGGACACAAATCTCATCCGCTCCCGTTCGGTTGCTCAGTGGCGCCCTAACACTCACGGTGTAATCTTCTTGGCTTGCATTCAAGGTCACCACAGCGTGAGCTTTGTTTGGCGTTTGATTGGCTAACGCATTGCCAAACACGCCGCCAATGCGTCTCGCCCATGCCTCACAAGGGAGAACGTAGACTTCTGCAATCTCACAAGAATGCACTGGGCGCAGTGTGGCCACTTTCTCGTTGTCTTCCAGATAGGCCTTTTGCAGTTGGAAGTAAGGAGAAACAGGGTCTTCTAAAAGCTCTCTTGGCGACGCATACGCCATCAACTGCTGAAAAAGCCGCTCTGGTTGGATATGGAGGTCCTCAAGCGTCGCCCCATACCCATTGTAGTTGACCAGCGTTCCGAGCTCTTTTAAAAACTCTATATACTCTTGCTCGAGTCCATGCTCTGCCGCGAGTGACTGAGCAGTGCTAAACAAGTTGTCACCAAATACCCCAGCAATCGCCCAATCAACATATTGCTCACCGAGATGACGGTTGATCAACCAGCTTGTACACACGTTGGCATCGAGATTAATCAACGCCGTTAACGCGTCTGATTGAGGTACCTCTCCCGCCCGGTGGTGATCGCAATAAAACACAGGAATATGGTTTTCAACCAGCTCGTACAGCGCATCAATATTCTTCTCCATCGAAATATCGAGCACGGTCACGCCAGAGGCATCTCCTTGCGTGACGACTTGTTTCAGCAGTTGAATGTCGCGTTTGACACCGGTGATCAATGTGCTCGATTTAGGCTGCGCTTTTCTTAGCTGAATGAGTGACATGATGCCATCGGCATCGCCATTAAAAACGTCATAATGCATGTTAAATATACTGCCGCTGCTGTAGTTGCTCAATAATACGTTGCGCGCACTCTTCGACCGTATAGAGCGCGGTTTCTACATGAATGTCAGGTCGTAACGGCGCTTCATACGTTGAATCGATACCGGTGAAATTTTTGATTTCTCCAGAGCGGGCTTTTTTGTAGAGCCCTTTAGGATCGCGCTGCTCACACACCTCAAGTGGCGTATCAATATACACCTCTAAAAACTGCCCACTCGACAACATGTCTTTCGCTTGCGCTCTATCTGCCCGAAATGGGGAGATAAAGGCGGTAAGAACAATGCTGCCTGAGTCAACAAAGAGCTTGGCCACTTCGCCAATACGCCGGATGTTTTCAACACGGTCAGCATCGCTAAAACCGAGATCTTTATTCAGCCCATGGCGAACATTATCGCCATCGAGTAAATAGCTGTGTTTACCCAACTCAAAGAGTTTGCGTTCTACCGCGTTGGCGATGGTGGATTTACCCGAGCCGCTCAGCCCTGTAAACCAAAGCAAGACCGGCGTTTGCTTTTTCAGTGCTGCTCGCTCTTTGTCAGTTACGCTCGCATTGTGCCAAACAATGTCGGCACTGACTGCATCGTGGTGTTTTTTTGTGTACGGATTCATTGTTTTCTGTTTATTGTCACACCTAAAATGGGAAAAAAAGAGGAATGGCGATAAGCGCAACAAGACTGTAGCTCATCGACACCTTCCACCCCACTTTAATAAAGTCTTTAAAATGATAGCCACCAGCATTCATAACCATTAAGTTTGTTTGGTACCCATAAGGGCTTAAAAAACATGCACTGGCGGCATACGCCACTGCCATGATAAATGGCATCGACGAGACTTGGTAAGCCTGTGCCAACGCCAGCCCTACCGGCAGCATAATCGCTGCCGCAGCGGTGTTGGTGATAACTTCCGTCAGTATGAGCGTGACGATAAACAGACACACTAGCGCCACAAAGGGAGTTTGCTCTCCGAGCAAATCATGTATGCCAGACGTCACCCATTGTGCCAAACCCGAGGCACTGAATGCATACGCGATGGACAGCGCGCATACCAAGACCGTCCACAGTTCAAAAGGAAAGCGGCGGCGTATGGTCGTCCCATCAATGACGTTGCTGCCCAGCATCAGTAGAATATACGCGCCCATGGATTCAAGCAACGAGACCGATGTCGTGGCCGATAGCGCAATCGCGCCCAAAAAGCCCAAAACGGTCAGCACATTTTGCTTCAATGACAAGGTGTGGTTGAGCTCTATACCACTGAGAATAAAAAAGTTGCGTGTTAGATTCTGCCGTTTATGAAAATCTTCGCCAATGGCCAAGACCAGCTTGTCACCCGAGTGAATTTTTTGCTCGCCCAATTTACCAGAGAGTCGATGTCCCTCTCGGCTGATCGCGACCACCGCGGCGTCAAAACGCGAGCGAAAATCCGTCGCTTTGAGGGTTTTCCCGATCAATACCGACTCTGGACTGACGATCACTTCGGTCAAATTCGAACTGAGAAGCTGACTGGCATCGGCAAAGATTTCGACGCCGTCAAGTAGATGGAGCTGCTTCACATTCTCTACATCACCGGTAAAGACCAGTTTGTCCTTCGCTTGAATGCGCGTATCCGGTGTCACAGGGGAAATCAGTTGATCACCACGGACGATTTCGGCTAAGAACAGTCCATCTAATGCTCTCAGTTTATTTTCACGCACGGTGTTGCCAATCAGTTTGCTGCCTAGCTTGACCTCTGCATCGATAAAGTAGTGAGACATCGGAGAATGAGACGTGACTTTTCGATGGAGCTGCCGAGCGCTTAGCACAACCACACCGCCAACCAGTACCACCAGCGCAAGACCGACAGGGAGAAAAACAAAGAAATTTAACTCGGGGTGACCAGCTTCAACTAACAGTGCATTCACAACCAGGTTGGTCGCTGTACCAATTAAGGTCAACGTACCACCTAAAATGGCAAAGTAAGAGAGAGGGATCAGCAGTGAAGTGGCGGGGTGGTCTTGATTGCGTTGCACTCCCCCCATCAAAGTGGCCACCACCGCGGTATTGTTGAGAAAAGCCGAACTCAGGGCACTGGATAGCCCAAGGCGAAGGAGTGTTTTGCTGTAACTGTCATCAAAGATTTTGCTCGATAACCATGGCAACAAGTGACTTCTCTCTAACGCGAGAGAAGCCACCATTAAGGCAATCAGAGTTAGGATGGAGCTATTTGTGATGTTTCCGATTAAACGGCTTTGATCAATTTGTCCGAAGAGGTAAAGCACGAGAGTCGCGCCGACAAACAAATAGGCGGCGCGCCATTTTGAGACAATTAAGCTCGTGAGTAAAACAAGAATAACAAGCGCAGTGATCCACATGGTGGCAGGAGCTTAAAAATAGCCTTCGCGCTTTTTCTTCTCCATCGACCCGGATGAGTCGTGGTCAATGGCGCGACCTTGGCGCTCAGAGGTCGTGGTCAAGAGCATCTCTTGAATGACTTCCGTTAATGTCGTCGCTTCTGACTCCACCGCACCGGTCAGTGGGTAGCAACCCAACGTACGAAAACGCACCATTTTGTGCTCGATGGTTTCGCCTGGCTTGAGCTCCATACGGTCGTCATCTTTCATGATCAGCATACCATCGCGCTCAACCACGGGACGTTTTTTCGCCAGATACAAACTTGGGATCTCAATGTCTTCTAAGTAGATGTACTGCCAGATATCGAGTTCCGTCCAGTTCGACAATGGGAACACTCGGATGCTTTCGCCTTTATTGACTTTGCCGTTGTAAATGTTCCACAGCTCTGGTCTTTGATTTTTCGGATCCCAGCGGTGATGTTCATCACGAAACGAGTAAACGCGCTCTTTCGCACGTGACTTTTCTTCGTCGCGTCGCGCGCCGCCAAACGCCGCATCAAAGCCGTGCTTATCCAGCGCCTGCTTCAAGCCTTGGGTTTTCATGATGTCGGTGTGTTTTGAACTGCCATGCACAAACGGGCTGATGTTCATGGCCAGCCCTTCAGGGTTTTGATGGACAATCAATTTCATGCCCAGCTTTTCGGCCATCTGATCGCGAAACTCGATCATCTCTTTGAACTTCCACGTGGTATCGACGTGCATCAAAGGAAACGGAGGGATGCCCGGGGCAAAGGCTTTTTTCGCCAAATGCAGCATAACGGAGGAGTCTTTGCCCACTGAATAGAGCATGACTGGGTTATCAAATTCCGCGGCAACTTCGCGCATGATGTGAATCGACTCGGCTTCCAACTGCTTTAGATGAGTCATTCTTTCTGGAGATATTTTCATTGCTGCCACTTCATAGTTGTATAAATTTTCGTAGTTACATCTCAGTATTCTTTCTTGCCTGAGACGGTTTTTAGCCAAATTGAGACGGTTGTTTTTTCGAGAGGCTTGGTAAAGGCTTGGTTTTGATTGTTTTTACTTACTGGCCCCAATAGCCCCTCCCATTTTTTTTATTTGGACAACCGCACAACATCCGCTGGCGCGCTATGACTGTACACCTAAGTATCCTTTAAAACTCCATTCAAAAGATCGGTAATACACAAGCGCGCACTGCATAAATCTGCTTCGGATAGTACACCATTTCAAGCAGGGGATAAACTAGCAACGATTGATTGCACCGTCACACTCCTAAACTTTCATCACACTACCCATTAGCTGATTAAATGCAAAGCGCTGCACACACTGCTCATCAAGCTGGTAATAGGTCTTATTTGTCGCAGTATCATAACGCTTAATCACATCAATAAAAATCTCCGCATTACGCACCGCGGACGGCAAGGCATGGCTGCCGGTCATGTTAAGGGCACGTTTGAGTTCGCTGCCGCTCATTGGGTTGGGGTAGGCGCTTAATAACACTTCAAGTAACTCTCTCGGTCGGCCGCTGGCGCGGATGATGTACAGGCTTAAAATGTGTTTTTGCTCAGTGAGCGATAATCGGTGTTTCATGATGCCTCCTCCCGTTTCTTTTGCTCATTCGCATATTCATCCGCACGGCTGCGTTTTCGTGCTTTGATCAAACCCTGAATGCGCTCTTCAAACGGGTGGGTTCGCCCTTTGGCGTGATACTCGCGGACTAACTTATCCACAGGGCGCTGGGGTGGCGCTGCCTGCCTACAACTCTCTTTATTACTCTTTAATTGGGAGATTCTCGGTGCAGTTGCTGCACGGGGAGAGGGTGAAGACTTTGCTTCCTCTCCGGTGCACGTGCCGTCTAGTTCAACGTGCAAATGGGCAGGCGTGTAGAGCTGGTACAAGTTACTGCGCTGACGGCCGCGTTTGTCAAAGCGGTGCACCAGTTCGAGAAAGCCTTGCTCCTCTAGCCGTTTGATGTGCTCTTTCACTGTGCGCAGCGAGACTTCGCAATAGAGCGCCAAATACTGGTAAGAGGGAAAGCAGCGGCCGTGCACATCGGCGTTATTGGCCAACTTAAGTAAGATCAGTTTGCTGATGGGCGATCCGGTTTTGGCTTTCATCAGGGTGGCGACTAGGGTGTGGCTCATGGGTTCTCCTCGGCTTTGTTATTGGAATGTAAACAACAAACAAAACAGCCTCTTATTGATTAGGGTTCGCCATACGGCAGAAATGCCGCGCGAATTGGTGAGGTTGCAAGCCGCCTCACGCCTGGCCGTTCTTTGGCTCATTGGATATGCACCTAATTTTGTACACACTCGCATTTTTGCCTTTGTTCGCTCGGGCTGTACAAATCGCCAGTATTTCGCCAACCCTAATGGCGAAATGTCGCGTAGAGTGTCGCCTCCTGATTGAGAAGGGAGTTGCTATGCCTGTGTGTCACCAATACAGTGAATGGGCGATTCGTCGCCTCTGCTACGTGTATTCCCCCTTTGACCCAACCCTAGAGGAGATCTATTTCCCCACCTACCCACACTGCCCCATCAGCCGTGAGGGGTTTATCGCCCTAATTGCCCAGGCCCAACGCTCAGAGCCTCTAGGCTATGAGCTCACCTACGCCCTATGGGTAAAAGGCTGTAATTTGGCAAACCTTGCCAAACAAACCGGTGCGGATCTGCAAACGCTCGAACGCGCCATGACCGCCTTTATCAACACCCTCACCACCGAACACCCCTAACCCACAACCCATTACCCCTAACCCATTACCCATTACCCATTACCATCATGAGGAAATTCGATGACCCCAACTCCAACAAACCACACCCCATCACCCATCACCTCACTACATAATTCACACTACCCTCTAACCACGATCACCGTGCATTGCAGCGCGACCCGTGCCGAGCAGGGTATTGGCGTGAGCACCATACGCGCCTGGCACCGGGCAAAAGGGTGGCGAGATATTGGCTATCACTTTGTGATCACGCGCGATGGGCAAGTAGAGGCGGGTCGGCCTCTCACGCATATCGGAGCCCATGTGCGTGGCCACAATCGCGGCAATATTGGCATTTGTGTGGTGGGCGGATGTGATGAGCAAGGCGGCGCGCAAGACAACTTCACCCTCGCCCAGCGCAAAGCGCTGTTTGCGTTAATCGAGCGGCTGCAGCAAGAGCATGGCATTACCGATGAGCAGGTCAAACCGCACCACGCCTTTGCCAACAAAGCCTGCCCGGTGATGGTGCTTCACCCTGTCCAATCCGTTTCTGTGGCTAAGCAAACTAACAAGGAGACCCTATGAGCCTTTGGAGCCGTATTTTTGGTAGCCCGTCGTTTATCGATAAAAGCCTAGAAGCCCTCACCGACACAGGAGATGCGATGTTTTTCACCAACGAAGAGAAAGCCAAGCACAAACTCGCCCTGCTCAAAGCGTTTGAACCGTTTAAGTTGGTTCAACGTTATATTGTGCTGCTGTTTACCATCCCTTATGTGTTGCTCCATTCGATGGTGGTGATCGGCTGTATGCACGGTTTTGAGTGGCAACCCATCAGCGAGATGATTAATGAGGCGTTCGGGTACCCGGTCCTTGCGGCGATTGGGCTGTACTTGACGGGAGGGGTGGTTAAGAAGAGTTCTTAAAAGTTCCTAGTTCCTAGAGGGGAGCTCCTAGTGGAAGACAAGTGCCTAGTTCCTAGAATTAGATGCGTAGAAGTGATTTATCTATCGTTCAAGCAGCGCTATGGGGGCTTTAGCCTTATTTAACGCAACCCCACCACACACCCTCTAGGAACTAGGATCTAGGCACTAGGAACTTATCCGCTGTACCTGATATACTTCGCCCATAACGAACAATTTCTAGGCTGAGGTAAACAAACGTATGATCATCGTAACAGGTGGCGCGGGCATGATTGGCAGTAACATTGTCAAGGCGCTGAATGAGCAAGGTATTAACGATATTTTGGTGGTCGATAACCTGAAGAACGGCAAAAAGTTTCAGAACTTGGTGGATCTGGATATTGCTGATTACATGGATAGAGACGACTTCCTTGTTCAGATCATGGCGGGTGAGAACTTTGGCCCGATTGAAGCCATCTTCCATGAAGGCGCATGCTCTGCGACTACCGAGTGGGATGGCAAGTACATGATGCTCAACAACTACGAGTATTCCAAAGAGCTGCTGCACTACTGCCTAGATAGAGAGATCCCGTTCCTTTACGCCTCCTCAGCGGCTACCTACGGTGAGACGGATACCTTTATTGAAGAGAAAGAGTACGAAGGCGCATTGAATGTGTACGGCTACTCCAAACAGCAGTTTGATAACTACGTGAGACGCGTGTGGGAAGATGCCAAAGCCCACGGCGAGACGCTCTCTCAAGTGACAGGCTTCCGCTACTTCAACGTCTACGGCCCGCGTGAGCAGCACAAAGGCTCGATGGCCTCTGTCGCGTTCCACCTTAACAACCAGATGAACGCAGGCGAAAATCCGAAACTGTTCGCCGGTAGCGAGCACTTTAAGCGTGATTTCGTCTACGTGGGTGATGTGGCAGCAGTGAACTTGTGGTTCTTTGAGCATGGCGTATCAGGGATTTTTAACCTTGGTACGGGTAATGCTGAATCGTTTGAAGAAGTAGCAAAAGCCGTGATCAAGTACCACGGCAAAGGCGAGATTGAGACGATTCCGTTCCCAGAACATTTAAAAGGCGCATACCAAGAGTACACTCAAGCAGATCTAACAAAACTGCGCGCAGCGGGCTGTGAGCATGAGTTTAAGACGGTGGCGGAAGGGGTCGCGGAGTATATGGGGTTGGTGAATAAGTAACGGGTGATGGGTTGTGGGTGATAGGTAATGGGTAATGGGGTGAGAACCTAGTTCCTAGTTCCTAGTTCCTGGAAGAGTATCGGGTATTTATGAGTTCAATTCGAAACGATTATGATCCTAAGGCGTATAATCCGACGTTTCGCCGAGCGTTTCTTGCGCCTAAATATTGGGGGCTTTGGCTTGGGTTATTGGCTGGGTTGCCAATTGCGCTGCTGCCGAATAGGGCGAGAGTGGCGATTGCGCGAGTTATTGCCGATAAAATGGTGAAGAAGCGCAAAGGGTCGGTCCAAAAAGCGCGAATTAATTTGGCGTTATGTTTTCCTGAGCGCTCGGAGGCAGAGCGAGAAGCCATACTGCATGAGTGCTTACTTACTGCAGGGACGTTTCTACTTGGGTTTTCGGCTATCTCACTGCGCAGTAAACAATGGCTAGAAAAGCACTCGGTCATTAAAGGAATAGAGCACTTAGAGCAGCTCCAGCAAGACGGGCAAAGTGCCATATTATTGGTGCCTCATTCTTGGGCGATTGATATTCCAGCTATTTTGTTGGCCTCACGTGGCTTTCCTGTCTCGGCGATGGCCAATAGCCAGAAAAATCCGGTGACAGACTGGCTGATGCACAAGCAACGGGTTCAATACGGTGGCCGAGTGTATGACAGAAGCGGCGGTATTAAACCCTTTATCAAATCCGTAAAAGACGGTTACCTCGGTTACTACTTGCCAGATCAAGACCACGGGCCTGAGCAAAGTGTATTTGTGGATTTTTTTGCAACGGAGAAAGCCACGCTGCCTGGCCTTGGCAAGCTCGCGAAAGTCAGCCGAGCAAAAATTGTCCCGACCTTTGCCAGTTACAATACCCAAACGGGCCAATACGAAATTGAGATCTTGCCGCCGATGGCCGAGTTTTCCGGTGATGATGTTCAAGATGCACGTGCAATGAATGAAGTCGTCGAAACCTTCGTCACGCCAAAACCAGAGCAATATATGTGGATCTTAAAGCTGTTGAAAACGCAGCGAGATGGTAATGATCCGTACGTAGGCTACTAATCGCTCGTCTGCTCATAGACATAAGCAAATCAAGCGATAAACCTTTATCTAGTCAAACAAGGGAGCACGATGGCTCCCTTTTTGTTTATTTTGTGTAGGGCAAACGTTTAAAGTCTTTAATAATCTCGCCAAGGTTTGGGTTCAACACCTCACCGTTGACCACTTTTTCATACTGCGCCACGTACGCTTTTGCCATCACATTGGCATTGAAGTGATCGCGCGCGTACTCGTGGCAAGTGTGAGGTAGATAGCGCTGAGCCTCTTTCACCGCCGCAACCAGCGCGGTCTCATCAGAGGATAAAACGCCTACCTGCTCATTAACAAGCTCCGGCAAAGAGCCATAAGGCGTAGCAAAGACTGGGCAGCCAAAATACAAACTTTCGGTGATCGCCAAACCAAACGGTTCATGCCAGGTGACGGGGAAAATCAGCCCTTTTGAGCGTGTCATAACCTGAGATTTTGTCGTGTCATCCACCATGCCTAAAAAGCGCACGTGTCTATCGAGCGTACAGCGAAAACCCATTTTGAAGTTCAAACGGTGCCCACCTAATACATCGAGAGACTGATTCGCCTTCTTAGTGATATCAATCGCACCTTGTACGTTCTTTACTCGCCACGCGGCCTTACCCAAGAAATGAAAACGCTCTCGTTTCGCATTCAAGTCAGGCTTGAGGTAGTTGTCCCAATTTAAGCCGTTGTAAACAAAGGCCTGTGCACCATGGTTTTGTGCGTGTTGCGAGGAAACAAAAATGGTATTGCGGTCAATTGGGCCTGACGAGTTGCCATGTTGGGTGATCACATAGGGGCAGGGCACGGACTCCGGATGGCTATGAAAATGCACCACATCGATGTTTTGCGGAAGTTGCTCTGCGACCGGGCGATCCGGTTGGTACTCAATCACCGTTGCCCATTCACACTGCGTGCCTTTCCCGGCCAATAAGGTCACCTTGTGGCCGAGCAAGTGCAGAGCGTACACAAGATCCCAGATCACGCGTTCGGTGCCGCCATAGTTTTTTACCGGCAAAGTCGCTTGGGTATAAATTAAGATATTCATCATCAATGGGAGGTCTGGTTGGTTTTAGACAGAATGGCTTGATGCACGCAAGCAGGCACAAACTCTTGTACCTCTCCGCCATGAATCGCGACTTCTCTTACCAGTGTCGAGGAGAGAAACGCAAACTCTTCAGAAGGGGTGAGAAACAAACTTTCTAGCCCGGGTTTTAAACGGCGGTACATAGTGGTTAGGCCAAACTCATATTCAAAGTCCATCGTCGTACGTAACCCGCGTACTAAAATAGTAGCGTTTTGCTCAGTGGCGAAATCCACTAATAGGCCGCTGAACCCTTTTACGGAAACATTGTTCACGCCTTGGCAGGTCTTTTTGAGCAACGCGACTCGCTCATCAAGGCTAAACAGGGTATTTTTGCTCGGGCTTTCGGCAACGCCCACCACCAAGTGGTCAAACATCTTGGCGGCGCGTTGAATTAAATCAAAATGTCCATTCGTAACCGGATCAAATGTACCTGGGTAAACAGCAATACGCATCATCGTCCTTATTTATCTGTCTTCGGTGGAGAGGGTATGTGTGAGAACTGAACTGGATAATGTGAGAGCAAATCATCCAAAGTGCGTTTCACTTCCTCTACGGAGATTTGCGCCATCAGGTCTTTGCCTTTGACACGGCTACCCCAAGGCAGCTCGTCAACTGGTTTGCCATATTGCTGCTGCGCAATCTGCTCATACACAGAAACCACAAAACGCTGGCTGTAGTATGGCCCCGTTCTCTTGGGGTTGCTGTGCGCGTATAGCCCGATAACGGGCGTCGATTGTGTCGTGGCAATATGGGCTGGGCCAGAGTCAGGGGCGAGCACACAATGCGCCCGACCCAACACAGCCGTAAGCGCCTTTAGGTTGGTTTGGCCGACGAGGTTAGTCACGGGTACAGACATCTTATCAGTGATGCTCTGCGCCAGCGCTTTTTCTCGCTCGGTTGGCGCGCCACACAATACAATATGCAACCCTTGCGCATGGGCGTAGTCGGCCACCCCCGCGTAACGCTCGGCGAGCCAGTTTCTGTCGTCTTTACTTGCCGCAGGGCTTATCACCAAGTATGGGTGCTCAAGCGTCTTCACGATGGATTGATCTTGTTCACTAACAGGGATTGACCACTTAGGCGGCGCTTCTGGGCAGCCAAGAAAGCGCGCAAACTCAGCAAAGTTATCCAAAACATGCTCGGCGTGAGTCGCGGACAATTTTTTATCGGTAAATAACCACTGCCCTTCTTTCGCTCTTGCCCAACTAAACCCGACTTTGGTGCGCGCGCGAATGCCCGCCGAGAGTAAGCTAGCCCTGAGTGCCACTTGCATGTGAAGTAAATAATCAAAACGCTCCCCTTTCAGGGCTCGCCAGACGGCCTTCATCCCCTGCCAGCCCTGCTTTTTGTCAAACACCACTACCCTCACACTGGGGAGATCGCCAAACAGCTGCGCTTCTATTTTTCCCATCACCCAGGTGATCTGGCAATCGGGATAGGTGCGTTGAATCTGCTGAACCACCGCCAGCGCGTGGCAGGTGTCGCCAATGGCGGAGAGGCGCAGAATGCAGATGGATTGGGGAGAAGACACTGCCATCCTAGTTCACCACTTTGATCGGGATAGCATCAAACACCGCTTCAACCACTTGTTCAGGCTGAATATCCATTAGACATGGTGAGTAGAGGTCCTCACTAATTTGGCATTTGTTTTTATAACACGGCACACATGATCTCTGCGACTGAAGCAGCGTTACATTACCTTGTATCTGTTTTGCCGTGCCATTTTGATAAAGGTGGCGATCTCGTTCCACGGGCATGTGATACGGCCAGGGTGACCACATGCTGGCTGGAGCCACGCTGATGATAGACACAATCGGTATCGGATAGCCAGATGCCATATGCCCTGGGCCACTGTCTGGGCCCACAAAGCCTTGGCTACGTTTTAACAATGTAGACGTTTGCGCCAGTGAAAGTTGCCCTACAACATTAATCAATCTAGCAGACGCTGGTAACTGCTCGACGATCTGCGCAACGATCTGTTCGTCCCGCTCACCTGCTCCGGTCAACACTACATGATAATCATGCGACAGAAGCTGCTCTACCGTCTTAATCCAATAGTGCACAGGCCACTGTTTTATCTCGTTGGAAGAAGGCGCATGAACAACCACATACTGCTCAGGCAAACAGGAGGAAACCGACTCTGGTAATGGCGCTTCGGGAGAGACTAACTGAGGTTCAATATCCACATCAATCAAGTCGAGAATTCTCGCCATGCGGCTCATTTTATGCTCAAAGTTGTGGGTCTCAAGAATATAATGGGTGAACAACCATTTCTTAAGCCATGCGCCGGGCAAGTTCTCATCCACTGCTCCGATTCTCTGCTTACCAAAAAACCAACTGTAAATGGCGGTTCTGTCGTTGAGCATTTCATTGACCACCAAATCGTACCGACCATGCTGCCTGCGAAGAGCAAAGAAATCTCGCAAGCTTGGTCTCGGCGGGATCTCGACCAGATTATCGACATCGGGATTGGTGCCAAACACCATCTCGCCGCGGGCATTAACTAACACGTCAATTTGCGCGTTTGGGTATGCCTTGCGTAAACTTCGCGTAAACGTGGTGATCAGCAGACTATCGCCGATACAGTGTGTAGCGATAACTAATATTTTTTGATAGCGTTGCGAGCGGCTCATTAACTCTGGGTCGTTTGTGATACTCTGTGGCTAAGTATGCCACAGACTACCCTAACCTCGACAGTGATTCATGTTTAGTACAAAACAAATCGGCGGAGCCAAGACCGCTTGCACCCACTATTGGTACGATCCTGAACGCCTTGCGGAACCCGTTGAACAGGCCTTTTCCGTCTCGTTTTGGCAAGAACAAGGGCGTATTCTTGGCTCAGCGAAAGGCAGGGGCACCACTTGGTTTGTTCAAGGTGATAACGGCGCCTATGCGCTTCGCCATTACTATCGTGGTGGGCTATGGGGAAAAGTGGTCAAAGATAAGTATCACTTCACCGGCTGGGAGAACACTCGCGCGTATCAAGAACTCATGCTACTCAATCAGCTGCGCGAACACCAAGTCAATGTACCACAACCCATTGCAGCGAAAGTCACCCGCTCCGGATGGACTTACCGTGCCGATATTCTGATCAGTCAAATACCCAACGCGCAAGATTTGGTTGGGCTGCTATCTAAACACGAAATATCACCCGAGCTTTACCAGCACATAGGTCAGCAAATACGCAAAATGCACGATGCCAATATCAATCATACGGATCTCAACATCCACAACATTTTGATTGATGGGCATAACAAGGTGTGGATTATTGACTTTGATAAGTGTTATCAGCAAGTCGGCGAAGGTTGGAAAGGGGATAATATGGCGCGTTTGAAGCGCTCTTTTGAGAAAGAACAGAAAATCAAAGGGATCTATTGGATTGAAGACAATTGGTCTCAAATTCGAACTGGTTACAAAAATAGATGAGTATTCAATATATGAAAACTTTAGTTTTCCTTGGCTATAAAGAAGACTACGAACAAGTAGAAATACAACGCCTTTCAAAAATTCATGACACTCATCACGTTGAAGTAAGAAAATTCACAAAACGTATCATTTCTAATCTCTTTTTTTTCAACAAAAGAATTCAACATTGGTTTTACTCGAAAATAATTGAGAAGAAAATAAAAAATTTTAATAACATTGACTGTATATTTATTACGGATTCAATCAAACACATAAGAGCGACTAAAAATGTAAATGCTAGAAAGGTGATTACATTTAGAAACATTTTTAACGGATCTTTTTTGGATGAACTAGAAGGATTTGAGGTTTACAGCTTCAATGAAAGTGACTGTTTAAACTATGGCTTTCACCATATAACTCTTCCCGCACCAAGCCTTTATTCACTTGAAAACATACAGCTTAAACAAGAGTACGATATCTCTTTTGTAGGATTGGATAAAGGAAGAGCTAGTTTATTAAATGACATCAAAACATCTCTCTTAGATTGCGGTATTCATTGTAATATTTCCATAATTAACAACGGAAAACAGCTAAGTTATGAAAACTACTTGCAAAAACTACTGAACGCAAAAGCCGTTTTAGAAATCACTATTGATGGACAAAACGCAAGTACCATGAGGGTAGTAGAAGCACTGCACGCTCAGCGTAAAGTTATCACAAACAATCCATCGATAAAAAAACATCCTCTGTATCATCCAGACAATATTCTACTTTTCAACGATATAGAAGACCTTAAAAATGGAGTGGTTCAATTCTTGAACACCCCATTGAAAAAATCACAATGCAATACCGAAGCATATAAAGTGGAAACAACCTACGAACAGTTAATTAATTTACCCAAAGAGATATATTCAATCGGAAGATCACAAAAAAGAAAATCTAGTTAATATTAGACTATATCACGTAATCCAATTACTCTTCCTTTAATCCTAGTAATTTGCGTATTTTTTTCTTTTTCTTATAAATGTGCCCACGAATAACCTCAATAAAAGGACGGGTAAAGCTAACCGATTGAGCGAGCTTAATCTGTTCTTCAAATGGCTTGTCACCGTGACAAGCAAAAAACCTTTCTAGTACTTTGCGACCCCAATCTTTTCGGCCACTCGTAGAGTAGTGGTTAAGCCAAGGTTTCGCGGGAATAAGCTCTGTTTGTTGTCTCAATGCTTCTGACAGAGCAAACTGCTCTAGAGTATGTGCATGACAACCTGCGTCACGTAACGCAAGCATGATGTCATCAGCATAATCTAAACTCTCGACCTGCTTACCTGTGACCCCAATCACTGCAGACGCCCACATGGTTGACTCTGGTGTCACCGTATAGGTTTCTCCACTTTTGAGCTTAAAAGCACGTCCTTTGATCTGCCCATACTCGTTTGAGTCTGGAAGGCTATTGATGTTCACTTCGGGAAAATACATCAAAGAACACTTGGCCGTTATCGTGTCAAAATAGATATTAGTTGACTGCTTAAAATAGGTGTCTGCATCTAAAAAAACCAGTTTATCTTCCACGCCAAGTGGTAATGCATCAGCCAAGAATCGAAGACCTCGGTTTTTGATCCGGAAGTGATACTGATTATTCAAGCTCCACTCTAATTTTTGCTGAGGAGAAATACCAAAAACCTTGATTGGCATTCCATTAAAGTGATCTGTTTGCTCTGCCAACACCACAACTTCAGGGCGCGTGGAAGCATCCCCCTGCCACTGCGATAAAAACGACAATATACCAAAGCGAGCCCCGAGGTAGTATGTAGGGTCATTGCCGTAGACGACGTAAACTAAATAACTCTTGGATACCATATTACCCTCCACCTAGAATTTCTTCACGCCAGTAAAGAGTGATTTTTGCTTTCTACTAATATGGCTGCGCACATGGGTTCGGTAGTTTTCTTTAAACCAACTGCGCACTTCAGCATACAGCCCAGAACGACGACCACTTAATTCACTAGAAAAAATACCGATTTTACTGCCTTGCCTCACGATAGGAGGATGTGTCCAATAAATATTGTAACCTACCTCTTCTCTTACATTCCCTATTAGCCCATCAATAGGAGCATCTGTAACCGTACTCTCTAAATACTGGACCATCTTCTTAGCAAACGACAAATCATAAACCAACCCCCCGGTCAGTTTATTCGTACTACAAACGTAAAGGGACTGATTATGTTTACGGATGGAAAATGGAACAAGATTAGACGCTTCTTCGATGTTAATGACATAGTTTTCTTCATTACCCACCTCGTCAATAAATGTCTGAAGATGCTGACAGAAGTGCTCATCAAGCAAAGCATCATCTTCTAAAACCAATACATGAGGGATCTCATTTTCCACTACTTTTTTCATAACGAGGTAGTGCTTATAGAGGCAAGACATCTGGGGTAGCGACAAGTTGTGGGAGAAAAAGTTATCTCTAATGTCTTGTGATAAATCATCAATATCACCTTTTAGCATATACTCGTATTCTGTAATCCCTCTTTGAGGAAGGTGAGTGTCGATATGCTCTCTTCTATCCTCGTAGCCCTTACTGACATGAATGATGAAGGTTTTGATCATGGTGAATTCTCTATTAAACGTTGAATGAGGTTTAGGGTGTTATCTAAGGCACCCTGATTTCTTCGCACTATATCATAACCCGCACCACCATCGAGGATTGGGGCAAAAGCATACATCATAAGCTGCTCGGCAATCTCTTGCTCATCACTGACCACAGCCAGAGCCTTCGCTTGGACAAGCTGCTCGGCAAGATCTGAAAAGTTGTAATAGCTTGGGCCTGTCAAACACGGCTTAGATAAGACCGCAGGTTCAATGAAGTTATGTCCACCGACTTTGCGGCCGACTAAACTTCCCCCCATAAACACGATATCGCTGGCAGCAAGCAAGCACATCATTTCGCCCATGGTATCGGCCAAGTACACGTCGGTTTGCTCTGACGTTGGCGTCAGCTTCTGATGAGAGCGCCTTTCTACCGTTAAACCGTGCTGAGCTGCGCTTGTTGCGACATCATCAAAACGTTCTGGGTGGCGAGGCACCAACATCAAGAGCAGATTGGGCAACTGATTTTTGGCCAGCTGATAAGCGCGAAATAGGATTTCATCTTCACCACTGTGGGTGCTTGCGCCAATCCAGACCAACCTTGATATGCCGAGCTTCTCTCTCAGCTGTTGGCCAAGACGCTGTGTGTCGGGGTTCACTGTGATGTCGTATTTCAAAGAGCCCGTCGTCGTGACGTTTTTGGCGCCCAACTGCCTAAACCGGGCTGAATCATCCTCATGAACGCTCAACACGTGCTGAACGCATTGCAATGCTGGCGTCATTAGCAAACGCAACCGGTGATAGTGGCGCTGCGATTTGTCGGATAGACGGCCATTGACTAATACTATCGGAACCTGCCGCTTTGAGACGGTGTGAAGCGTATTCGGCCACAGTTCTGTTTCAATGATCAACATGATGTCGGGTTGAATCGTGGTAAGGAAGCGGTTCACACACCAACCAAAGTCGATCGGCATGTAGCGATGCTCTAGCCCCATCTTCGCCACTTGCTCAGCGCCAGTACTGGTGGTAGTGGTGACAAGAACGCGCTTGTTGGGGTAACGCTGTTTGAGTGTCAACACCAGTTTTTTGCTCGCCAACACCTCGCCTACAGAGACGGCATGCACCCAAATCACGCCGCTAGAGGTTTTTTCATCCTCAGCAAGCGGCGGGGTAACACCAAAATGCTCTTTCCAACGAGGGCCGAAGTCGGGTTTGTTTGGCCTTTTTCGATACAGCCCCCAAAGTAACAGGGGGCTGACTAACGCGAGAAGCAGAGTGTAGAGAGATCGCATCAAATCAAACGCTCGGCTTGAGAGTGGCCGCTATCAAACTGTTGAATGGCACTGATCACTCGCTGAGGATCAAGCTCAACCAAGCACTTAAGATGCTGCTTGGGACAGGTACGTTCAAAACACGGACGGCAATCAATATCCGTATTAAGTATTGCCAGTTTTTTGGTCAGTGGCGGCGTGTATTTCGGTGAACTCGACCCATAAACCGCGACGACATTGCAACCCACCGCCGCCGCAACGTGCATAAGGCCAGAGTCATTACTCACGACGGTGTGGCACGCACCAATAAGATCCACCGCCTGAATAAGACTGGTATTTCCGGCTAAGTTGAAACAGTGGCCTTGCTTCTCTTTTGGGACCTGCTGAATGATTTGTTCGGTGACTTCTCGGTCTTTCGCTGAGCCAAACAACCACACCTGATACCCCCGGCCAATCATCTCAGCCGCAACGGTAGCAAAATGTTGATCTGGCCAGCGCTTCGCCGGGCCAAATTCTGCGCCGGGGCACAACCCTAAAATTGGGCGCTCACGATTGAGCCCTAAAGTGTGCATGGCTTGCGATTGAGCCTCAGGCACCACCGTTAAGTGAGGGTAGGGTAAATCCTGCAAGGCACCTAAACATCCGCTCCCCGTCATCTCACTCTTTGGGTGAGCAAGCGCAACATAGCGCTCAAGCATGTATTGAAACGCTTTCTTGTTACTGCGGATGTCATTGAGTAACCCGTAGCGCATTTCACCCTTCCAACCCACGCGTCGATTGATGCCTGCGAAAAAGGGAATGAGGGCCGATTTTGCTGAGTTGGGCAGCACATAGGCGGCGTCGTAGGCGTTCTTTTTTAGTGATTTTCCTAACCGGTAGCGCGTCGCCAAATCAAACTGACCGTGACCCAGTGGCATCTCAAGTGCTTGGTTCACTTGCGGCATTCGCTCCAAAATCTGTTTACACCAAGCAGGGGCGAGAACGTCGATCTTCGCATCAGGGCATTGCCGCTTTAGCTCAATGTATAACCCCTGGGACATCACCATATCGCCCACCCATGATGGGCCAATTACTAATATGTTCATTGCTTACTCTTTCTCAGTCAGCTTTTATTAAGCTGGCCAGACAATTCGAAATATCGTTCAAGTGTCTTAATACACACGAGTTTTTCAAGTTCTTCATCTTGAAATGGTTTGATATAGGCGTGAGCGTTCTTAACGATCTGTTCTGCTTTCTCAGGGTTCGCCAAGTAGTACTCTATCTTTTCATCAAAGTCTGACCAATCGTCTTTGACTTCAATATAATGCACGCCCGGCTCAAGCGTCCCTTCCATAAACCACGTTTCATATTTCATCTTAGGCGTGATGACCACAGAATTCGAAGACATCGCCCACTTCAGGTTTGACGCGACATCGTTGCCTTCCAAGCAAATCAAAAATTTGTACTGAAGCTGCTCTTCGACCGACATAAAAGGCTTTTGCCATTCTGGGTGCTCGTCTGATGGATTCGACTGCCCAGCATCGACGCGAGGGTGTTCAAACATCGCCTCCATAAAGCGGATTCGATGCGGCTGCGTGACGGCACCACGAAACACCGCCATATCTTTCTTTTCAGCGAAGCTCAGTTTGTCGTCCACAAAGCGAAAGTGGCGGCGCTTATCGAGCTTAAATAAAACGGAGTGGCTGTTCTCTCCGACTATCGGGCGAGCTTTAAATAAAGTTGGGATAGGTTCGATGTGCGTTTCGTCACCAAAACAGTAGGCGAATCGAAAATGCTTGGGGAAATAGTGCAGAAACTCTTTGAGATCAAAATAGTAGGAGGTGTAGCCTTTGCGCTTGTACTCCGAAATCGCCGTGCAATCTTGGGGCAAAGTGAAGCCATTGAGCCCTTTCGTATAGTAATCTACACGCTTCGCCACCAAGCTTACTGAATCCTGGTGTTGTTTGGCAAGATGGTTGGCGACGCGGGTAAAATAAAAGCTTGGTGCACACTCAAGACACAGGTGTTTTAGGTAGTAGAGGATTTTCATTTTCTGTGCTTATCACTTTAAGTAGTAGCCCTATAGTAACAAAATAGAGTACCGCCGTATCACCATTTTTAAACGGTGAATCCAACAAGCAAAGGAAAGTATAAAGCACACAGGGTGCAACAAGAAGAGCCCGATAAGGTGAGACCAACCGATAAGCAAAGTAACAGGGTAAACCTAGGGCTAAAGTTAACAATGTGAAACCAGCTAGACCAGAGGAAGCGAGCTTATCAATGAAGTTATTGTGTAGATGAGCGTTCGTAACAAAACGATAACCGAGTTCTGTCAGGTCAATTCCATCAACATGCTCAGGTAAAATCCGGCCAACACCGAGCCAAGGGTGGTTCTTAAAAATTTCCCACCCGGCAGCGTACATTTGCAGGCGAAGTCCAATAGAGGAGTCTAAATCCCCGCGCGCAATACGATCAACCTCAACCAATGTATCGTCAATACGCTCCGCTAATAAATACATTGCCGCTATGCCTGCTAGAGAGGCCATAGCGATCAATATTAAGAACTGTTTAAGACAAAACTGGCGCCACAATCTAAGGCTAAACAACAACACAACCACCGCGACACAGGCCAATATAGGCCCTCTCGATTCGGTATACATGAATGCAAAGCCACATAAGGCCGCGGCTGCATACAAGACAACACGGTTTTTATCTTGGTATTGGATTTGAGTCATCGCCAATGCCAGTAAAATGAGTAACGAATAGTGAGAGGCCAGAGGGATCGGATTGGTCGGTAATCCCATTCGGTCAACTTGAAGAATATAGACAAAGTAAACCGTCAAAATAAAGGCACTGATTGAAGAGATAAACAATAAGGTTTGAAGGTGCCTAAGTGACAATTTCATATCTTTTATCACAAACAAAAAGACACAAGCCACAAGCAGAGATCGTAACTCTTGGCTACTGGCGCCGTAAGTGAGATAAGACCCGACAATAAATAGTGCGGTTATGAAAAGAAGATGTAACCAACGATTATAAGGCCCACCATCAAACAGCGCTTTAGCATTCCCTTTTAACCAGGGAAGTGATGATAGGAGGAGAACGACAACAAACCCCACCAAAGGCTTACTGCCCTGATACATCCATATCATGCCAGAAAAAAACCAGCCCAATGTCATAAAAAACAAACATAGCCTGATTGAATTTATCATTTCTAATTTATTCACTGCTTATACTCATATTCTCGCCCTTTCACTAATAATTTGATTTACATCTTTTTTATTGGGCTTTTCTATCGACATTATTATAAATATGTTCTAAACAGTCTACCAAGTTTCAAGGTTTTCTTCGACCTCAACGCTACCATAAAAAAAGCCAATACGATTCACTTTCCTATATGAGCGTGCTTATATTTTACTAAGCCGAAATACTTTCTCTATAGGCTATAGACACACGCACAACAAGACAAACCCATACTCATGCAAGCATTCTGTATCACTCTTCACTCTTGCCAAGACAGACAAGAATACACAACCAAAGTGCTTAAAAAGGCACAGCTCAACTGCGACTTTTTTCTCGGTGTCGATGCCCGAACCGATCAGCACCCTTTACTCGATAGCATTCGATACGCACACTTTGAACGCCGAATGGGTAGGCCTGCCGCCATTGGCGAAGTGGGATGCTATGCCAGTCACTACCTCATGTGGCAAAAGTGCGTTGAGCTTAACGAGCCTATGATCGTCTATGAAGATGATTTTGACATCGAGCCTGACACTTATCTGAAAACGCTCGACATCGCGAAAGAACACATTGAGACGTGTGGCTACATTCGTATTGAAAACGCAGATAACCACGATATGTTCTACCCTGTTCGTGATTGCGGAGAGCAAAGACTGGTTAAATACCTCAAAGTGCCACAGTGTATGACGGCCTACGCGATTTCACCCAAAACGGCGCAGGCGTTTATCGACCATAGCAAGCACTTTGATTACCCGGTCGATGTGTTTTTACGCAACACATGGATTCACAAACAACCGATTTTCGGTGTTTGCCAAGCGGGGCTTTGGGGCGGAAACAAGCCATCGATCATTGGCAATCGTAAGCGAAAAGGGAAGAAAAACTACTTTATTGCCTTGATGAAGATTTTGCATAAGTTGATGAACATGACACTCAACCTCACCACTAACCTCTACCACCTCGGAAAGCTGGGTTCGAACTACAAACCGCTGCGTTGGTGGTTCGGTTAAGCCAGTCGCTATACCTGACACCCACCACAATAAAACGTATTCCTCTGCCCAATTTTGAGCTCTTCAATCGGCTCGCCGCAGGTTGGGCAGGGCTTTCCGGCTTTGCCGTAGACTTGCAGCTCTTGGGCAAAGTAGCCGGGCTTGCCGTCGGCTTGGGCGAAATCTTTTAGCGTTGTGCCGCCTTGTTTGATGGCGGTCGCCAGCACGGCTTTGATGTCGCTGACCAGTTGCTGCCACTCTGGCAGAGATAAGCTGCCAGCCGTTCGGCTGGGATGGATTTTAGCACTAAACAGCGACTCATTGGCGTAAATATTGCCCACCCCGACCACGACTTTGTTGTCCATAATAAACTGCTTTACCGCAACACGCTTGTTGGCGGCTTTTTCTAGCAGGTACTCGGCGTTAAATGCCTCGGTCAGTGGCTCAGGGCCGCTGTTGGCGAGTACGGTGTGCTGCCCATCCTCACTCCATAGCCACGCCCCAAAGCGGCGCGGATCGTTGTAGCGCAGCACTTTGCCATTCGAGAGTTTGAGATCCACGTGATCGTGTTTGCCTGCCGGGATCTCCGCATCCAACACTCGCAGCGAGCCAGACATGCCCAAATGCACAATCGCGCAACCCACTTGAGTTTCAATCAGCAGATATTTGGCACGTCGCGTAATGGTTTGAATCACTTGCCCTTCAAGCTGAGCCAGCTCTGCAGGGATCGCCCAACGCAGTTTGGGCGTTCGAATGGTGATTTTGGCGACGGTTTGGCCGATAAGGTGTGGCGAGATCCCCATCCGGCTCACTTCGACTTCAGGTAATTCTGGCATGGGTGTAAATTCCTAGTTTTGAGTGCCTAGTGCCTAGTGCCTAGTGCCTAGTGCCTAGTGCCTAGTGCCTAGTGCCTAGTGCCTAGTGCCTAGTGCCTAGTGCCTAGTGCCTAGTGCCTAGTGCCTAGAAAAGTATGTCTGAGCCCCCAGTCAAGTCAACCCCCCTCTAGGAACTATCAACTAGGAACTAGGAACTTTCATCAACTAGGAACTCTGATCAATACCGCGGTTGTAGGAAGTCGGGATCCACGGTGATCGCGATCCAATCGTCTTGCCAGTTTTTCAGTAGCCAAAATTGTTCGGTTTTGTACAGCGTGATGCGGTGGGGCTCATCTAGGCCCTGATACCAGACTTCGATGGTTTCTGGATTGCCGAGACTGGCTTGCATGGTGTCGAAATTTTCTGGCGATACCAATGTCCCCTCAATCGAACGCCAACGCTCGATGATGTCTGGCGGTGGAACATCGTCTTTCAATTTTACGTTGGAGACCAGTTTGCCGTCTTTGAGCTCAATTTCCACGCCGCGGTAATAGAGCGCGCTGACAGGGTAATTAGGGTTGAGTAATTTGGGCAGCGCCGTCTGCGACTCGCTCGATAGTGATGCATCCGACACGGCCGGCGTCGAGGGCTCGTCAATTAAGTACGCTTTGATGAGCGACGGGGCATTGAGAATCACCATAAAGGCGATGATGCCAAGGATAAGCCAGTTGTTCCAACGGCGGCGTTTAGCAATGGACGCTCGAGGCATAGGGCGCTCCTAGATGACAGTTCCTAGCCACTAGAATATCGTTGATAAGTAAAAGTTCCTAGTTCCTAGAGAAAAAGCCAAATATCAGCCTAGTTCCTAGAGAAAAACAAAATCTTAAATATTCCATCCTCTAGGAACTAGTCACTCGCCTCTAGGAACTCAAACCCAATAAAAAACCCAACCATATTGCTATGATTGGGTTTCAATTCACGGTTCCCTGTGGGAACTCAAAAAAGCATCAATTACTTGATTTTCGCTTCTTTGTACATAACGTGCTTGCGAACTACAGGATCAAACTTTTTGATCTCGAATTTGCCAGGCATGTTACGCTTGTTCTTATCAGTCGTGTAGAAGTGACCAGTATCAGCAGAAGATACTAGACGGATTTTCTCACGTACGCCTTTCTTTGCCATTGTCTATTTCCTCTTAAACGTTTTCGCCGTTTGCACGGATATCAGCAAGAACGGTATCAATACCTTTCTTGTCGATGATGCGCATACCTTTT
>NZ_JCBDGX010000031.1:0-40870 GCF_059834345.1 Vibrio sp. R11-SG3-ISO3-SZ | reverse complement strand
GACGATCACCACCGAAGCTGTGGCACTTTCCAGTGGCTTTGATCGCCGTGTCACCGCCATTTACGCAATCTGGCAAGCCTTACTACCCTTTGTCTTTTTTAGTGGTGCCTTGCTGTTGAGCCGCGCTGTCACCCGGAGAACAACACGCCGAGTATCAGAAAGCGCCGTAAGCGCCACTATCACATCCAATGCTGTAAAGGAAGATTCCACTCATGACGCTCTATCTCAAAAACCTCGCCATCCATAATCGACAAGGAGAGGCACTACTGCATGACCTTGATTTAACGATAGAAAATGGTGAAGTCGTCTGTGTCATGGGCCCTAGCGGCTGTGGAAAGTCGACACTACTGAATTTGATTGCGGGTCACCTCAGTGATGACTTTCAGGCGCAAGGAGAGATCATTCTTGATGAGCGAGAGATCAATCAGGTTGAGGCCCACCAGCGAGAAGTAGGGATTTTATTTCAAGATGATCTCTTGTTTCCTCACCTTAATGTTTGGCAAAACCTCGCCTTTGCTCTGCCCAATCAAATTAAAGGTCAGCAACGAAAAAAAGACGCACTGCAAGCCCTTCAGAGTGTCGGCTTGGACGCGTTAGCGAACCAATATCCTGAGCATATTTCTGGTGGTCAGCGTGCTCGTGTCAGCCTGATCCGCATGTTGCTGGCCAAGCCTAAATTGGCGCTACTTGATGAGCCGTTTAGCAAACTCGATCAACAACTCAGAGTCCAGTTTCGTGACTGGGTCTTTTCACAGCTAAGCAAAGCGCGCATCCCCACGCTACTGGTCACCCACGATGAACAAGATGTGCCGCCAGAGGGACGTATTTTGCATTGGCGTTGGGGGAAATAATCATGCTCGATAGAGTGAGTATTCGCGTGATACGCACACCGCTAACCCTTGCGGCTAAGGGATTGGATAAGCTTGGTGTAACGGCCAACCAAACCACACTATGTGGATTTTTACTTGGCGTTTTGGCTTTGCCAGCGCTGATCGTTTCTCGCTACGACTTGGCACTGTTTTTCATCGTCCTCAATCGACTCTGTGATGGCTTAGATGGCGCGCTGGCACGTAGACAAGGGATCACCGATGCGGGTGGATTTTTAGACATCAGCCTCGATTTTCTGTTCTACTCTTTAGTGCCATTTGGTTTTGTATTGGCCAACCCAGAACAGAACGCCGTTGCGGGAGCGTTTTTGATTTTCTCATTCATCGGCACCGGCTCAAGTTTTCTCGCCTTCGCCGTTTTGGCAAGTAAACGAGGTATTGAGAACCCGATCTACTCTCACAAGTCGCTCTACTACATGAGTGGGTTAACGGAAGGTACAGAGACCATCGCCTGTTTTATTCTGTTCTGCCTATTACCTGAACACTTCGCCCTGATAGCCTATGTGTTTGGCGCAGCATGCTGGTTTACCACCTTCACACGGATTTATTCTGGCTTCCATACACTGAAGTCAGCGCCATAAAGCAGGCATCTTGAAGTCATCAACTTACTGCGAACCCTCGCTTGAAAATCAGGGCTTCAATGACCGTTCGATAGCTCTATTATTCGATAACTAGGCGTTAGCGAAAACGCAGTACTTTCAGCGCGGCCTCATCGTCGACATCGGCAAATTCAGGCGGGTTCGCTAGGCGCTCAACAAACGATAGTTGCGGCGCCTCACTTTGCATACCATCAATAAGGAATTGGCTTGTGACTTGCGGTGAGTTGACACACGCCAGCACCTCACCGTCTTGCGCCAATAAATCGGGCAAGCGACGCAAGATCTTTTGGTAATCTTTCGTCAGTGCGAAACTGCCTTTTTGAAACGAAGGTGGATCGATAATCACTAAATCAAACGGACCACTTTTCTTGATTTTTCCCCACGATTTGAAGATGTCATGGGCCAAGAACTTCACTTGATTGAGATTGTGGCCATTGAGTCTATGGTTATCTCGTCCTTTGCTCAATGACGCCTTAGCCATATCGACGTTGACCACGTGATCGGCGCCGCCTTCTATAGCGGCGACGGAGAAGCCACAGGTATAAGCAAACAAGTTAAGCACGTTTTTATGGCGCGCGTTCGCTTTGACCCAATCCCGGCCAAAGCGCATATCGAGAAACAACCCGAAGTTTTGATTTCGACCAATATCGAGCTGATACTTCAGTCCAGATTCCACCACCACAGGGTGACGGTCTAACTCACCGAACAACACTTCCGTAGGCGCACCTTCACTGTATCGGTGTTGAATCACCACTGAACGCCCGCATTTTTCACGCCAAATATCGCGCTCGGCCATGGCGATAAGCGCCGCTTTAAGTGCCTGCAAACTCTCGTCGCTGACAGGTTTAAACAGGTTCACCATCAACTGACCATTGACCCAATCACAGGTGATTTGCTCTAGCCCTTCATACTGACGTCCGCGACCGTGAAATAGACGTCGAACTTCATCGCTCGCCTCTGACATCGCATGGGTCAACTGTGTGATCAATGATTCAATGGGCAGTAATTGCATAGGTCGTTATCCGTTATTTGATTAGCCGTTATTTAATGGTTGGCCAGTTGAGTGTCCAAGGCGTAAGCCAAGCGTCGATAGTTTGTGATACTGGTGCCTCACGCCATTTATTCCCCAGCGTCTCGTGCTCGCGTGGGTCACAGACAAACTGGTAGCGCTCACCTTGATAGTCAAAGCCGAGCGCAAACGCGTGTAAGTAGCCTCTATCGGCTTGGGAGCTGGCATTATAGATTGGATCACCCACAATGGCCGAGCCAATAGATTTTAGCGCTACCCGAATCTGATGAGTTTTTCCAGTATGTGGCTTACACAAAAACAGACGCTCGCCAGGCATCGCCGCGGCAGAGAAAAACTGTGTCAGCGCTGGGTTACACTGTGTATTGATTAACTTCCAACTTGCTCGGCGCGATCGCGTCATGTCACCACTGATCAATCCCTGCTTCTTTTTTGGTTTTTTGCTGCCGATTGCCAGATAAAACTTACTCACCGTTCGTTTCGCAAACAGCGCTGATAGCTCACTCGCGGCCTGACTGTTTCTACCTAGAAGCAATAACCCGGAGGTCATCTTGTCAAGGCGATGGATAAGATAGAGTTTGTCATCCCCCGAGAGACTCGCGATAGCTTGCAGAAGCAGCGTATCACCGTCGTCTTTGTGTACGGAGACACCGGGGTGTTTGTTGATGATAAGAAAGTCTGGGTGAGTGTGTAGAATATCAAACATAGACGGGCCTTTACTTGGAAAGGCGAGTATACCGATTTGAGGCGAAAGCGAAATAGCAAAAAACCTCCCAGAGGGAGGTTTTTGTTTATCAGGTCAACGCTTAGCGATTACAACTTCTTAGAGAAGATACCCGCCAATGCGATGATACCGATACCCAGCAGCATGATTTCGCCTTTACCGCTATCAAAACCAGATTTGATACCCATGAAGGCAACAATCGCGATAGCAACAGGGATAACGAATTTCACTAGGTTGTACCATAGACCGAATAGTGGGAAAGACACTTCGCCATCGTTGGTGATTTCTTTCTTCAGGTCGTCACGGTTCAGTCTCCAGCCTGCGAAGATACAGATCAACATACCACCCACTGCTAGGAAGATTTTATCCGTTAGTAGATCGAAGATGTCAAACGCACCGGTATCAAACAGTGTAGGACCGACGCCACCAAGAGAAAGCGATGCAATGATGCATAGTGTCGCCATTACAGCGCCTGAACCAATTACCGCTGTTGAACGCTTCAGACCTTTTTCATCGATAAGGTAAGACACAACCACTTCAAGTAGAGAAACGGAAGAAGTCAAAGCCGCCACTGTTAGACCAATGAAGAACGCCAGAGCAAGCAATAGACCTACGACACCACCCATTTCAGCAAACAGTTGAGGTACAACCACAAATACTAGACCTGGGCCCGCTGCTGGCTCCATACCGAAAGCAAACATTGCTGGGAACATGGCGATACCGGCAAGGATAGCAACACCGGTGTCCATCGCAGTAACGATAGCCGTGTTCTGTACTAGATTCTCTTTCTTCTTCAAATAAGAGCCGTACGTCAGCATTGCACCCATACCCAAGCTGAGCGAGAAGAACGCTTGACCTAGTGCTGCAAGTACTACGTTGCTGTCAACTTTCGAGAAATCAGGGCTAAATAGGAACTCAAGACCCGCTGTCGCGCCTGGTAGCATAAGGCCACGCACCGAAACCACGATGAGGATTAAGAAAAGCAACGGCATAAGAATTTTGCCTGCTTTTTCGATACCACCAGAGATACCTTTGATAACGATCATGATGTTTAGGAAAAGGTAAACCGCCATCCAAAGGAGAGGCTGAACAGGATCAGAGATGAAACCACCAAAGCTGCTGCCAATCGCGTCCGGTGTGCTCAGTAGACCACCACCGACTTTAAACACGTATGCTAACGCCCAACCACCAACGACTGGGTAGAAGCCCATGATCAATAGACCACTGAACACACCCAATACGCCGGTAAAGGCCCAGCGACGGTCTGTTGACTTGAACGCGCCAACCGCAGAAAGACCCGTCTTACGACCGATCGCAAATTCTGTCAGCATGACGCTGAAACCGATAACAATAACGAACACTAGGTAAATCGCAACGAACGCGCCGCCGCCGCTTTCCCCAGCAGTGTAAGGAAACTTCCAGATGTTACCCAAACCAACAGCAGAACCTGCTGCGGCCATGATGAAGCCTAATTTAGACCCCCACGTATCACGGGCTGATGAACTTGATGTAGCCACGGTTACTCCATTAAAACTTGATTGATGTTGTGTATGCTTCTGTTAGGCGTCTTTAAAAGTTATGTGTATATTATTTTTTACACTTTTAAGAATTTAGAGTGACGCTAACGTTGTGGTAAGTAAACCAGTTTACCAGTAAAATTGGAAGCCCTGCCAAGTACAAATTACCAACATATTTGTAACTTGCGCAGTTAAATGCTGCTTTTTTGACCTAGCGCGCATGCTTGTGTCTTCGTTTTACAATTCTCTAACACAATCGTTCTGTTTCGCTATACGAAACCAGTCTGGTATATAAGCCGTTCTCTACCCTATTACACATTCATAAATGTTATGCATTTGTGTCCATAGCAAACTTTCAAACGCTTGTTGGAAAACGGGGCTCGAAGTAAGATGGACAAGCTATTGCAGTCTTAGGTTAATTGATGGATAAATTTTACCAGTTCCTCACCCTCGCGGGGATCGTACTCTATTGGATACTTGTTGCTGGCGTCACGCTTCGTGTCGTCCATAAACGGCGCGCTGTCAGCGTATCGTTAGCATGGTTGATGATCATTTATATTCTTCCCGTGGTGGGCGTTGGGTGCTATTTCTTGTTTGGCGAACTTAACTTAGGTAGAAAACGCGCCGAACGGGCGAAAGAGATGCTCGCTCCCTTTGCAACTTGGTTCTCAAAACTCAATGATTGCCATGCACACTCCCCTGAGATGTTTGGCCGCCACATCACCCGCATTGACGAACTGTGCAATAATCGCCTCGGTTTGCCCGCCTTATCAGGCAACTCATTATCTCTGCAGAGTTCACCCAATGAGATATTGCGCTCCATCATAGAGGATATCGAACACGCTCAATCGAGCATTCGAATGGTGTTTTACATTTGGCACCCCGGTGGGCTCGCCGACTCTGTCGCCTCTGCCCTTATTCGCGCGGCAAAGCGAGGCGTAAATGTCAAAGTGTTGCTCGATTCCGCAGGCAGCCCGCGCTTTTTTAGCAGTGATTGGCACACCATGATGAAACAAGCAGGCGTCGAGGTGGTTCAGGCGCTCGAAGTGAGCCCGTGGCGTATTTTTCTGCGTCGCCTCGATTTGCGCCAACATCGCAAGATCATCGTTATTGATGAAAAAGTGGCGTATACCGGTTCGATGAATCTGGTCGATCCTGCCCATTTCAAACAAGATTCCGGTGTCGGTCAGTGGATCGACATCATGATCCGCATCACTGGCCCCACCGTCAATGTCCTCTCTGCCATCCATTGCTGGGATTGGGAAGTGGAAACCGGCCAGCGCAGCTTACCCTCCATTCCAGAATGCCGAATAGATGACAGGCAGACCCAGCACCCTGTGCAAGTGGTCCCTTCTGGTCCCGGGATGCCTGAGCATTTGATCTCCCAAGTTTTAACCTTGGCGATCAATCAAGCCAACCAATCCGTGCGCATTACGACGCCTTACTTCGTCCCGAGCGCCGATTTGTTGGAAACCTTGAAGATGACCGCTCAGCGAGGCGTCAAAGTAGAACTCATCATTCCACACAAAAATGACTCACTGATGGTGCAGTGGGCATCTCGCGGCTTCTACGCTGAATTGATGCAAGCGGGTGTGTCGATTTTTGAGTTCTATGGGGGGTTATTGCACACCAAATCGGTCGTGATCGACGAGCAGTTCTGTTTGGTTGGCACCGTCAATATGGACATGCGCAGCTTATGGCTTAACTTCGAGTTGACCCTTGCCATCGATGACGTGGCGTTTACTAAAGAGATGTATTGGTTACAGCAAAGCTACATCGAGAGTGCCTATAAGGTGGAGTTAGAGCAGTGGAACGAGCGCTCTCTCTATTCCCGCTTCTTAGAGCGTATCTTCTACTTGTTTAACCCACTGTTATAAGGCTTGATCATTGCCGCTCGCCATGTTTTAAATAGAGGTTCGTTTCATTGGCAACGCAGCAAAGACAAGGACTTAAGATGTCAGAGGGCAAACAAACAAAATTCGTCACCGCAGGTCGTGACAAAAAATGGACCAACGGCGTGGTCAACCCACCCGTGCAACGCGCCTCAACCGTGGTGTTCGACACCGTTGCGGAAAAACATCACGCCATGGTCAACCGCGCGAACAAAACCCTCTTCTATGGTCGTCGTGGTACTCACACCCATTTTGCCTTTCAAGATGCGATGGTCGAGATTGAAGGTGGCGCAGGGTGTGCGCTGTTCCCCTGCGGTACGGCCGCCATCTCCAACGCGATTCTCTCTTTTGTCGAGACTGGCGATCATATTCTTATGGTGGATACCTGTTACGAACCGACACGTGATTTCTGTAACACCATCATGAAGAAGATGGGCGTCTCGACGACCTACTTTGACCCTATGATTGGCGAAGAGATCGAATCACTTATCCAACCTAACACCAAAGTGCTATTTCTCGAGTCTCCAGGCTCAATCACCATGGAAGTGCAGGATGTCCCGACGCTCGCCGAAATTGCGCATAAACACGATATCATTGTGATGCTCGACAACACTTGGTCAGCGGGCGTCCACTTCTCACCGTTTGAACATGGGGTCGACATTTCGATTCAGGCGGCAACCAAATACATCGTTGGTCACTCGGACGTCATGCTAGGTACCGCGGTGGCAAATGAAAAGTACTGGGATCAGTTACGTGAGCAAAGCTATTTGATGGGGCAATGTGTCTCGCCGGATGATGCTTATCTAGGTCTGCGCGGCATTCGCACGCTGGATGTGAGACTAAAACAGCATGCGCAGAACAGTCTGAAAGTCGCCCAGTGGCTGGCCAATCGTCCAGAAGTGGATCACGTTCGCCACCCTGCGCTCGATACCTGTCCGGGTCATGAGTTTTTTGCCCGTGACTTTACCGGCGGCAACGGGTTGTTTTCCTTTGTACTCAAAACCAGTTACCCAAGAGCCACCACCGCCCTACTCGATGGAATGACGCATTTCAGTATGGGCTACTCATGGGGTGGATTTGAAAGTTTGATTTTAGCCAACGAGCCAAAGAGTTTTAACAGTTTACGCACGGTAGCCAACCCGAACTTCACTGGCACCTTGATTCGTGTCCACATTGGTCTTGAAGACGTTGACGATCTGTTGGCCGATCTGGAGGCGGGTTTTCAGCGCTACAATGCTCTCATTGCCGAAAAAGCGGCTCAGTGACAAATACCAAGCAGCCAATATGACAAAAGCGCCACGAAGGCGCTTTTGTTTTATGGATGATGCAGCGAGAGTGATTCACTAAAAGTGTCATCCTTGATAATACATACAAATACGATTGCCATCGACTTCACGAATCGTGAAAGGCAGCTCGTAAATATCACTTAATACCGACTCTTGAATCACTTCCTGCGTTGGGCCGCTTTTCACCACATGCCCCTTTTTCATCGCAATAATGTTATCCGAATAGCAGGAAGCGAAATTGATATCGTGAATCACAATCACAATCGCTTTGTTATTTTTATGCGCGAGACGCTTCAATGACTGCATCATATCGACCGAGTGTTTGATGTCGAGGTTGTTCAGTGGCTCGTCTAAAAATACGTAGTCGGTATCTTGAGCAACGACCATAGCGATAAACGCCATCTGACGTTGCCCGCCTGACAGCTGATCGATAAAACGATCTTGAATATCAGTGATCTCCAATTGCGCCAACGCATCGTCAATGACCGACTGATCCGCTTTGGTCAACCGTCCTTGTGAGTAGGGGAAACGGCCAAAGGCGACCAACTCACGCACCGTAAATCGCATATTAATGTTGTTGGATTGGCGCAGCACCGCAAGATGCTTAGCAAGCTCTTGGGTTTCCCATTGATTGAGTGGCTTGTCGCCAATCACAACCGTTCCAGCATCACTGTCGGTCAAGCGGCTCGCCATAGCAAGCAGCGTACTTTTTCCCGCTCCATTTGGGCCGATAATGCTCGTCACCTCCCCGAGAGGGAACAAAGCATCAGCATTGTTGACCACATACTGTTCGTCGTATTGTTTACTTAATCCACGGATGGTAATCATTTTGCTCGCCTTAACTGAGTTTTTCTCTGCTCAACAACATTAAGAAATAGGCACCACCGACAAAGTTGATGATGACACTAATCGTGGTTTGAAAATCTAATAGGTTCTCAACCATCCACTGCCCACCTACCAACATGACAATCGACAGCAAACTGGCACCAACCAGTAACACTCGATGCTGATAGGCGCGAAACAACTCGCGCGTCAGTGCCACCACTATCAGACCAAAAAACAGCACCGGACCGACCAACACTGTGGAAATGGAAACCAAAATGGTGATGGCAAACATCACCCTCATCGTCAGCTTTTGGGTATCGACACCGAGACTTTTCGCGTTCGCCTCTCCAAGCCAAAAAACGTCCAACTGTGGAGAGAGATAAAAGAGGTACGCCGCGCTCAAAGAGAGAGGCAACAGACTCCAGTAGACCAAGTCACCGTTGATGTTATTGAAACTCGCGAACATAGACCCCTGAATCATGATAAATTCATCGGGATCGACAATCATAGTGAAGAAGCCGGTGACGCTGCTAAATAGACTGCTCAACACCACGCCAATCAGCAGCAAGGTAAACAGGTTTCGCTGCGCCTTTTTGAAGTAAAAGCCAAACAGCGTCATGGCGAGCAACAACATAATCGACGTGGAGAGCAAAAAGTTGATGCCGCTGTTCACCACCCACACACTCATACTGCCCAACGTCACCACCAGCAAGACCTGAATCATCACATACAACGAGTCGAAGCCGAGAATACTGGGGGTGAGGATTCGATTGTTGGTGATGGTCTGAAACACCAAAGACGACGAGGCAATCGCCACCGCCGCAATCACAATCGCCAGCACTTTAGGGATGCGACGCGACAAGAAAAACTGATAGTTGTCGACGGTCAGCCCTTTCCCCAAAAAGTAACCGATAAACAGCAGTGACAAGGCCGCCAGCAACGCCATTTTTACGCCATTACGCATTGCTCTTATCCCTTAGAATCAGTGTCACGAAAATGGCCCCGCCTAGGATGCTGATGATCATCGAAATCGGTACCTCATAAGGGAAAATGATCACTCGTCCTAGCACATCACAGATCAGCACAAGCAACACCCCCCAATACGCTGTCCAGGGGAGATTGCGGCGCATGTTATCGCCCATAAACAGTGACACCACATTAGGCACAATCAAACCTAGAAAGGGAATCACGCCGACGATCATCACCACAGAAGAGGACAACACCGCCACCAGCAGTACGCCCACAGTGACGATTCGTTGATAGTTGAGACCGATATTTCTCGCAAAGCTCTCCCCAATGCTCGCCGCGCTAAACCGACTCGCGTAGAGGTAGGCCAAGATCGACGTCGGGACAGCAAGATAAAGCACTTCATAATTGCCTTTGAGAACGGACGCGAAATTGGCCACTGTCCATGAGCCTAGGGTTTGCACCAAATCGTATTTGTAAGCAATAAAGGTGGTCATAGAGGAGACGACATTGCCGTACATGATCCCAATCAATGGCACCAGCATAGCGTTCTTAAATTTCAGCTTTTGAATAAAACGGACAAAGATCAGCGTTCCAAGCAGAGCAAAACTCATAATGATGGTGAGATGCAGCCAGCTTTGCGCCTCGGAGAACAGCACTAGTCCGATAATGTAGCCGAGCATAGCGCAGTCAACCGTCCCCGTGGTCGACGGGGCAGCAAAGCGGTTTTGAACAATCTGCTGCATGATCAAGCCCGCCACACTAAGCCCTGCGCCCGCAAGCCCTATCGCCAACAGCCTTGGCAGCCGACTGGTCACAATGATGTCGAGCGTGTGACTGTCACCAACCATCAGAGACGACAAATTGATCGTCGCCACACCCACAAATAAAGAAGCAATACTCAGTGTGCACAAACCAAGTATTGCGAAGAGAATTTTGTTATTCATTACATAAAGTAGACGGATGGCCGACACCATCCGTCGCTGTCTCAAGGATAAAATTTAAACGTCAGAGGCTCAGTGGAACACTTTTTCGACGTCGGCCACCATGGTTTGCGTTGAGTGGTATCCCCCTGCGGTCAAGTACCACGCAGCAGGGTCCAAAAACACAATGCGGTCATGCTGGGCGGCGGGTGTGTTGTTGACCAAAGCATTATCAAACAGCTGTTTAGAGACATTATTGCCCGCGCCAATCGCCTGCTGTCTATCAAGGATAAACATTACATCCGGTTTGGCGTCAGCGATGTATTCAAAGGAGATCAAGTTGCCGTGTGTCGCAGCGACGGTCTCAACATTTTTGCTTTCGTTGGTATGGAAACCAAACTCGTCATACACAATCGAGAAACGACTTTGATGACCAAACATAGAAATGCGATTGCCATTGTTCATCACGGTCAACGCGCTGAACTCACCAGACTGCGCTTTCTTCGCGACGGCATCAAACTGCGCTTGCACGTCTGCGATCATCTGCTCAACACGCTCGGATTGACCAAACACATCCCCCATCACACGCCAGTGATGCTGCGTCGTTGTCCAGTAATCCGCACTGTCAATTTGGTACATATAGGTCGGCGCGATGTCAGACAAAGCAGAGTACATTTCCGCTTGGCGCCCTTCAGCAATGATCAAATCCGGTTTCGCCATGTAAATGGCTTCAAAATTGGGTTCTTTCAAACTGCCCAGCGACGCATATTGCTCCGCTTGATATTGACTAAGGTGCTCTGGGATCAGTTGCTTCACCACACCCACCACTTCAACATTCAACTCATCGAGCAAATCCAACGCGCCGTAACTAAGCACTACCACGCGTTTGGGCTGACCTTCAATCTCAATGCTACCCAAATTGTGTTCGATTGTTTTCGCACTTGTCCATGTACTTGCCAGCGCAACTGCACAACCCAATACGATGTTCCAAGAAAATACCATGTTTAAAGAAAAAGCCTTAAGCCTTGCCATACGGAGGTTCCACCTTTACCTAACCACACTCAATGACAGGATGTATCACTGAGGATTCACGACATCACCACGTTTAAGGTGTTGTTCCATCTTCAAATATTGAATCATTCTTCTCACCAATAGTTGGCAGCTAAAAGGCTATATCGCAAATGGTAACAAGAATGATTCTTGATTATGATTGAGAATATCAGCTAATATCAATCCGTCAATAGGATAGTTTCCATACTGGTTATGCAGAAAATGAATTTAGATAAGGTTGACTTAAACTTGCTGGTGATTTTGAAACACCTGCTGGAGGAAAAACACGTCTCCAATACCGCACTGACCCTCCATATGAGCCAACCCAGCGTCAGCCGCGCATTGAACAAATTGCGCGTACTGTTTAACGATGAGTTACTGGTTCGCACGTCCCAAGGCTACGAACTTACCTCCAAAGCGACTCAGTTGCAGCAAGAGCTTGACGGGTTACTCCAGCGACTAGAACGCTTTGTCAATGGCGGACAATTTATCCCACACGAGTCGGAACAAACGGTGCGGTTTTTCGGATTGGTTCCGCAAATCAACTGGTTACTGCCACCGATTCTACGTCGTATTCGCCGCTTAGCGCCGAATCTGATTGTCGATTTGGATACGGTGCCAAAACGTCATTTTGATGCGCTCAATGAAGGTAACGTCCATTTTGTTCTTTCAACCATCGAACCGAGCAACAGCGAGCAAAACCTGTATCGCATGTTCATCCGTTCCCGTGATTTCCGACTGCTGATGAGCGAAGATCATGAATTGGCGAAGCGCCCTATCACAGTGGATGACCTTCGCCACGCCCATTTCGGTCAAATATCCATCCAGGGTGGTAAAACACTCTCCATCGAGCCCCGATTTAGAGAGCTGGGCTTACTGGCCAAAAACGAAAAACTCTCTACACCAGTGATGTTGACCAACTTTAACGCTGCCGCCAATGTCGCTCAGGAAACGGATCTGATCTTTCATCTTCCGACCCCGTTCGCCGAGGAGGTCGCGGCCGGTAAGCGCTTAGTGACTCGAGAAGTGCCCGATGCCATCAAGTCCTCATACCAAAACATCTACTTGTATTGGCACAAGCGCTACCACTTGGATCCCATGTGTGTCTGGGTACGTGACCTATTTCGTGAGCACTATCATCACGAGCAAAAAAACGTCGCTAGGCGGCATGACGAGCAAGCGAAATAGAATAAAAAACGCACAGGTTATTCATTAGTTGAATAACGAGCATGTAAAAATCGTATGAAACTTTGATTGCACTTTATCACTCATGCATATGTAATGCGAACCATTCTCATTGGTAATTACATTAAGGATAAAGTGCATTCCATGAATCGTTTCACGTTAACCCCCATCGCTCTGCTTGTCGCGTCTTCTCTCCCTACTTTTGCGGCCAGTGGCGAAGAAACGGAAAAATTTGATGAACAAATGGTGATCACTGCCACGCGCACCGAAACCACGCTGGCGAAAGCGCCCGCTTCAGTCTCGGTGATCACCCAAGAGCAAATCATCGCCGAACCTTCTCTCGCATTGAATGATTTGGTTCAGTACGTCGCTGGCGTCGAGAGCCAAATGGACGGTGGGCGCGCAGGCCGTAAAAAGATCTCAATTCGTGGTATGGACACCAAGTTCACCATGATCCTGCTTAACGGCAGAAAACTCAGCTCTTCTAACGCTATTTTCCGAGGTAACGACTTCGATTTAGCGACCATTCCTAAAGAGAGCATTGAAAGAATTGAAGTGATACGTGGACCTATGTCTGCACTGTATGGCTCAGAGGCCCTTGGCGGCGTCATCAATGTCATCACTAAGCAACCAACTAACGACTGGCAATCTCAAATCAACACCGATTATGCCTACCGAGATGATGACAAGGGCAGCGAATACAGTGTTGGCTTTAACACCTCGGGGGCTTTGATTGACGACGAACTTTATCTCGCGTTGTCCATCAATAAAAGCGGCCGTGACGCTTACCACGCTTTCGATGGCACCGCTTCCGGCCGCAGTGGCGAGTATGATCGTGCAGATGCAACAACACTAGAAGAGCGTGAAACCTTGGCCATGAGCGGTAACCTTCAATGGTACATCAACCCCAATCATGACCTCGCTTTCGATTTCGCATTCAATGATGACGATCGTCAAGGCGTGATTGAATCTACCTCGGGATTAACCGAATCAGACGCGACCATCAAGCGCGACATGCAAGCACTCACCTACAATGGCGCCTTCAGCTGGGGTGATGCTCAGCTTAGGTACAACCGTGATTCCGTCACCAGTGAAGACGCGGCCGATACGGATACGGCGGTCAACGATGTCATTGAGACCAATCAACAGCTTTACGGTCACGCTACGACCTTTATCGCCAACCACACCCTAACCATGGGCGGCGAATGGAGCTACGCCGAACTCGATAATCCTGAAAGTTTGACGGTCACCGGTAAAGCAGACGCGCACGAACAAGCGCTCTTCGTGCAAGACCAATGGGCGCTTGGTGACGCATACACCCTCACATACGGCACTCGCTTGGACTTTCATGAAAGCTATGGCAGTCACTGGAGCCCACGTGCTTACTTAGTCAATACCGTCACCGACAAATTGACCCTTAAAGGGGGTGTGGGCTCAGCGTTTAACGCGCCTTCGCTATTGCAAACTTCATCGGAAAACATCATCAATAGCTGTAAGGGCAGTTGCCAAATCAGTGGTAACCCGAACTTGAAGCCAGAAACCAGCGTCAGCTATGAGGTTTCCGCGATTTATAATGAGCAAGATTGGGGCGTCGAAGCGAGTGTATTTAGAAATGATATTAAGAACCTGATTGATCGAGATCTGTCCGATGGCAGTGAAGTCGGCACGGGCCCCGATGGCCAACCGATTTACACCTACTGGAACATCAATAAAGCGATGACTCAGGGGATTGAGTTGTCTGGCCACATTAATCTCACTGAAAGCTTGGAACTGAACGCCGCCTACACCTATCTCGATACTGAAAACAAAGAGACCGGTGAAACCTTGGAGAACCGACCTAAGCACAAAGCCAACGCTCGACTTACTTGGTACGCGACCGACTGGTTGGATACCTTTGCTCGTGTGAATTACATTGGCGATACCACTCTGAGCGTGAGCGATGACATCACACGCCCAGCGGTGACCACCGTCGATTTAGGTATGAATTATCACTTCCAGCAAGAGTGGCGCCTCCGAGCTGGCGTGCGTAACCTCACCGACGAACAATATGATGATTTAGACGTGACGCAGCGCGGTTATAGCGTCGACCCTCGCTCTTGGTACGTGGGACTGACGGCAAACTTCTGATCCCTTGAGTGATCGTTTTGAGTGATTGTTGCTAGCTCGAATTGCATACCAAAGTTTCATCGTGCAGAGCAACAAGCGAAACGTTAAAAGTATACCGATACGATAAAGGGGCTTGATAGCCCCTTTGCTTATTTACGTTACTCCGTTCACTTTTGTACGTTACTGAGTTCACTTGGCTTATGCGTGTTGAATCGTGGTTTTCTCCCGGCAGAAACAGTCCAAATCATGATCGAAGACTACCCCAACCGCTTGCAGATACGCATAAAGCGTCGTACTTCCCAAGAACTTAAATCCACGCTTTTTCATCTCTTTAGACAGTTGATCAGACAATGGCGTGGTGGCCACAGGGAGACGCTCTTCACTGCGATTATCGACGGGCACCCCTTGGACGTATCCCCAAATAAATGCACTGAATGAGCCAAACTCCTTTTGCACCTCAAGAAAGCGCTGAGCGTTGTTAATTGCTGCTTCAATTTTCGGCCGGTGGCGGATAATGCTGGCGTCTTGCATCAGTTGCTCAACCTTTTTGGCATCAAACTGTGCGACCTTCTGCGGGTCAAAGCCTGCAAACGCACGGCGATAACCCTCGCGACGCTTTAAGATGGTGTACCAACTCAACCCTGCCTGCGCGGACTCGAGAATTAAAAATTCAAACAACACCTTATCATCATGGACAGGCACGCCCCATTCATTGTCATGATAAGCCACGTAATCTGGCTTTGATTCATCCACCCAACGGCACCGTTGCATGCGCTCTCCTTTTCTTGGTTGTTCTAACTGCGAGTTACTGAGTCGCCTCTTGCATACCCTGTGCTGAAGGGTCACTTGGCTCTCGACCATTCGGCACACATACTGAGTGGAATAGGCGATACAACACGGGTACCACAATCAACGTCAGCACGGTGGCAAACCCAAGACCAAACATAATGGTCACGGCCATCGGTTTAAAGAAGATGTCCGGTAGCAGCGGTATCATACCTAAAATGGTAGTAATCGCCGCCATACACACCGGACGTACACGACTCAGCGCCGCATCCACCACCGCGACGTAGGGATCTTTACCCAGTTTCATCTCTATCTCGATCTGATCCAGCAGCACAATGCCGTTTTTCAATACCATGCCAGACAGACTCAAAAAGCCGAGTAGCGCCATGAAACCAAACGGTGTATCCAGCAGCAATAGTCCACTGGTGACACCAATCAGGGCCAATGGCACGGTGCACCAGACGATGATCGGCTCTTTGATGGAGTTGAACAAGAACACGGTGATCAAGAACATGAACAAATAGCCCATCGGCATCGTAGTAAATAGCGATGCTTGCGCATCGGCGGAAGACTCATACTCCCCGCCCCATTCGAGCGAATACCCCGGCGGGAACTCGAGCGCTTCTATCTTGGTTTGTAAGCGACTTTGCAGAGTGGCCGCTGTTTCTTCGCCGAGCAAGTCTGGGTCAGCCATGACAGTCAACATACGTTTGCGGTTTTTACGCACAATAATCGGGTCTTCCCAGCGCATGTCATAACCTAGCGTGACTTGCTGCAGGGGAATAAATTCGCTCAGTGCAGGGCTCCATATCTTCATCCCTTCGATGTTGCGAATATCCACCCGCTCTTCCTCAGGCAGTCTTGCGACAATTGGCATCAAGGTCGTCCCATCTCGGTACACACCGATGGAGAGCCCAGAGAACGACATCGAAAGAAAATCGTCAACATCGGATTTTGTGATGCCGTAACGTCTCGCTTGGCTTTCGTTGAACTTGGGCTCTAAAACCTTAGTGCGCTCACGCCAGTCATGACGGATGTTGGTCGCGCCAGGATCGTCACGCATGATGCCCTGCACCTCTGCGGCGAGCGAACGCAGCACCGTTGGGTCGGAGCCAATCAGGCGCGCCTCAATTTTTGCGCCACCGCCCGGGCCGAGCTCAATCTTCTTCAGCTTGTAATTGACTTCCGGAAACTGCTGCTCAACGTGGGCACGAAATTTCACCATCAAGGCATCCAAAGATTCATAGCTGGTGACTCGCGTGGTGATCTCCCCATAAGCTGCGTAGCTTTTCTCCGGAGCATACGTGAGCATAAAGCGCTGCAAGCCTTTTCCGGCGGTCGTGGTGACATGCTCGACGCCATCTTGTTGAGTGATCCAACTCTCTAACGCTTTGAGCTTAGTGTTGGTCGCGCGAATGTCCGTCCCTTCTGGCAACCAAATATCCGCCTGAAACATGGGCGTGGTCGATGAGGGGAAAAACGCCTGCTTAACAAAGCCAAAGCCATACACACTGGCGGCCAACCCCACCACCAAGACGATGACCGTGAACCAAGCTTGGCGCATACACAACTGCAAAAAGCGTCGATAGACGACAAAGATAATCCCATTGTAGGGATCGGCATCCTCACTGCCCGCGGCGTTTTTTTGCCCTTTAAAGAAGATATCAGCAAAAAACGGCGTAATCGAAATCGCGGTAAACCAACTGAGCATTAACGAGATAAGCAACACGGTAAACAAGGTACCGCAATACTCACCGGTCGAGTCTTCAGACAGCCCAATAGGCGCAAACGCAGTAACCGCAATCACCGTCGCACCGAGCAGAGGCCACTTGGTTTGCGTGACGATATCCGTCGCGGCTTGCAGTCGGGTGCGCCCTTTTTGCGTGCCAATCAGTATCCCTTCCACCACCACAATCGCGTTGTCCACCAGCATACCAAGTGCGATAACCAGGGCACCAAGCGAGATGCGCTGCAAATCGATCGCAAAGTACTTCATAAAAATAAAAGTACCCAACACGGTCAGCAGTAATATAAGACCAATCAAGAGCCCGGAGCGTAAGCCCATGAAAAACAGTAGCACCACAATCACAATCGCGACCGCTTGGCCCAAGCTGACCACAAAGCCACTCACTGACTTGTCGACTTCCTTCGGCTGGCTGTAGATTTCTGCAATCTCGACGCCTACCGGCTGCTGATATTTCAACTCAGCCAAACGGCGATCAAAACGCTGCCCTACTTCGACCACATTCACCCCTTGCGCAAAAGAGACGCCGAGGTTGAGCGCCAAATGGCCGTTAAAGGTAATAATGTTGCTTGGGACTTCGATGTATCCGCGCGTAATCTCGGCGACGTCCCGCAGATAGATAAGTCCTTGTGCGCCCGATTCTGTCAAAATCAAGTCGCCCAACTGGTCGACATTTTGAAACTCACCCGTCGGCTGAATGCGAATGTATTCGCTGCCAATGCGCACCGCGCCGGCATCCGAGACCACATTTTGTGTCGAAAGCAAGTTAAACACCGTGCTCGGTGATAACCCGAGGCTACTGAGGCGCTTCATGGAAATTTCGATAAACACTTGCTCTTGTTGCTGACCACTCACCGAGACTTTGCTGACACCGTCTATCAGTTCAAGCTCTCGACGCAGATAGTCGACGTAATCAAGCAGCTCTTTGTAACTGTAACCATCTCCGGTGACGGCGAGCAAAATGCCATACACATCACCAAAGTCATCAATCACTTGTGGATCATTTACCCCAGGTGGCAGCGAGCCTTTGAGGTCGTTGACTTTGCGGCGCAACTCGTCCCAAATTTGCGGCAGATCATCCGGCCCGTAGTTGTTTTTCATGGTGACGGTGATTTGCGATAAACCTCGACTGGAAATGGAGTTCACTTCATCGACATAGGTCAGTTGCTGAATCGCCTTTTCTAGTGGGTAAGTCACCTCTTCTTCCACTTGCTGCGGTGTGGCACCGGGATAGGAAGTGACGACCATAGCATCTTTGATGGTAAAGGCAGGGTCTTCCAAACGGCCCAAACCAAAGAACGCCGCCGCTCCACCAATCAAAAAGATCAGTGAAATCATCCAACTGATGACTCGATTGCGAATAAAGTACGCGGCGATGCCTGTAATGTCGTCGTCTGCGCGTGGCGTTTGATTAGAGTTCGTCATGCTGCGCCTCCTTGGCGATGACTTCAACTCGCATTCCCTGTGTCAATTTCCCGAGCCCTGCGATTACGACTTGTTGACCCGCTTCCAGGCCTTCAAGGATCTGCACCGATGTTTTGGTCGCCTTGCCAGTCACCACGGCTTGCTTGCTAACCGTACCGTCATCGTCTAGACGCCAGATGAAGGTTTCGCTACGCGCCAGTGCGTCGCCATCGGCATTAAATATCGCTTCAATCGGTACTTGTACCCCTGCTGATAAATTCAAGCCTGCGTTTTCCCCACGTGAGGTCACTTCGACCGCCATGCCGTCCAAAATGTACTCCTCTTCTGGCATGGGCATTGATAAGGTCACGGTGAAAGTGCCCGTTGAGGGATCGGGCTCAGTGGTGAACGCCTTGATGGTTGCTGAATATTCGTTGCCACTAGGCACACGAACCACCGCATCGATTTTTTCCAGTTTGGCTTGCTCTGGTTGGCGGGCGTAGAGTCTGTCTGGCAATTGAATCACCACTTCGACGTTGTCTAAGCTGTGAATGTTCACCACTTGCTGACCCACTTGAATATTTTCGAACTGATCCACCGCCACACGTGAAATCACCCCATCGACGGGTGCCAATAATTGGGTAAACGAGAGCCGCAACTTAGCCAGTTGCAGTTCTGCGAGCGCAATTTGGCGGTTCGCGGCAATTTCATCAAACTGAGACTTCGCCAACAGCCCTTTATCCACCAAGGGTTTTGAGCGGCGATATTGACTGTCAACCACGGTGTATTTGGCACTGGCGTTGTCGACATCCAACTGGTAGTCGGTTGGGTCAAGCACGGCGATGACGTCACCTTTTGCGACTTTATCCCCTTCTTTGACATTCAATTGGCTAATTTCGCCAGCGACACGAAAACTAAGATGAGCTCGGTCAGCGGCATTGGCCACCGCAGGAAAAAAGAGGCTATCACCGCTGAACTCGCTGCCGACGCTCGCCACTTTAACTTTAGGCAAGCCAAAATCTAAGTAGTCCGCTTCTCTTTCACAGCCAAACAATACGCTGGTGCACAGCAAGGCGACCGATGTGGTCCATATTCTGTTCATCACAACCCCCGCTCTTTAATCCATTCACGCACTTTGATACCTGCAGTCATGCTGTTGACCCCAGAGGTGACTATTTGGTCGCCATCACTGAGCCCCGACACCACATAACGGCGCTCATCCAATGTGACTGGCGCTTTTTCCACTAGACCTTGGTCATCGACTCGCCATACATAAGTGACACCGTCTTGTTCAAGCAGTGCTGATTTCGGGATGGTTGTCGCTTCTCCGCTGCCCGCGGTGACACTGACAATGCCAGCCATGCCAGGCAAAATCCCGACATCCGTTGGGCGCTCCATAATCATGGTCACTTTGTACGATCCGGTTTTGGGGTCCGCTTCCGTATCTAACTCTTGAAAACTCAGCGAATATTGGTACTCAGGAAAGGCGTCAAAAGTCATGACGGCTTGGGATCGTGCCCCTCGCGCAAAATGATTGAGCAGGTAGTCTGGCAGTTGGAACACCACTTTCATTAATTGATTGGTTTGAATATTCATCACTGCTTGCTTAGCAGCGACATATTCAAAGTTTTCAGCGGGAATCAACGAGATGGTGCCATCATAAGGCGCAAGTAAGCGTGTGTAGCCCAGATTCGCGTTGGCTTGATCAAGCTGTGCTTTTGCCGAATTGTGGTTGGCTTGCGCTTGGTCAAAATCTTGCTCGGAAACGACTTTATCTTCACGCAGTTTTTTATAACGGCGATATTGCACGTCAGCCAGTGTGAACTGCGCGTTGGCTTGCTCGGCAAGTAAGGCATATTCATCGGGGTTGAGGGTGGCTAACACTTGACCACGCGTGACATTTTGCCCCTCGCGCACATCAATGGTTTGCAGCTGCCCAGGCACGCGAAATGCAAGAACGGCGCGATCTCCGGCTTCAGAGACTGCCGGGAATTGACGTTCAAATTGCGTGTTGCCAACCGAGACGGTAAATAATTTCGCCGGACGAGAGTCTGGCTCAGGGACAGGGGCAGGCTCTTTTCCGCAGCCACTAATCAGCGCGGCGCCCACCACGAGCGTTAAGGAAGTTCGCATAGTCACAGTTCCATTGTTCGCTATTCATCTATTTAATCCAACTATTAATAAAGGTAGATGATAGCGATGCACGCTTCCATAACAGGGATAATAAATTATTATGAAAATTAGGGATTTGGCCGAGTTTTAGACATCAGTCTCAGTGATGAACTTTCACGCTTTGATGATAAAGGCATGAAGTGGGCGCCCCATCACTGTTTGCCGCCGCCCCGTTAGAGCGAGCGAAACTCCCGCTCGACACTAAACGTATCTGAGGTGACGTAGGCTTCCATATCTCTGATTTTGCCTTCGAGCTGATCAAACTCTTGCTCAATATTATCGAGTAATGCGCTTGGCGCTTGACCCTTTTCCCAAGGCTTACTCTTGAGTTTATGTCCTTGCTCGCTCTCCATTTCCGCTTGATAACTGGCGGGCATTTTTTCCAACATAAAGCTGAGAGCAACATAGGCTAGCAGCACCAGAAACGAGCCGCCCAACAGCGCTGCAGAGATGACCAAAATACGTACTAGCCACACTTCTAGTGAGAAGTAGTTGGCCAGCCCAGCGCACACGCCCGACAACTTACCGTTGGCAGGATCTCGATACAGTTCACGTTTACTCATAGCGACGTCTCCAGTTTGGGGACTGCTCGTCAAGGATCCGCTCTAAGGTTTCTACTCGTTGCTGCATCGCATCGGCTTTGTTGGATAAGCTTTGCAGGCGCTGGTAATCCTCTTGAGATAAGCCACTGCTGGTTCTTTTTTTGCTGCGATAGTGCAAGAAAAGCCACAAGGGGGCGACAAAAATCAAAAAGACAATTAATGGCCCTGTAACCATAAACGATGACATACATGACTCCTTTTAGGCGGAGAAGCTGATCGCTTCTCCCTATTGTTGTGGGGCGAATGTTCTGCGGCGAAATGATTTTTCACAGAGGGATTAAGAGGATTTTTTCTCTTCCATCTGCTGCTTTAGTTGCGCGAGTTCTTTCTCAATTTCATCTTGAGCTTGCAACTCAGCAAATTCTTGGTCAAGTGATTTACTCTGGCCAGATTGCGCAAACACATCTGCTTCCGCTTCCAGTTCATCAATCTTACGTGAATATTGATCAAACTTCGCCATCGCTTCGTTGGTTCGGGCCGTGTGCAGATGTTTCTGAACATCACGACGATTGGAGGCGGCTTGGCTGCGAATCGCCAACGCCTGTTGCTTGGCGCGAGTCTCGGTAATTTTACTCTCTAGCTTACTGATTTCACCGGTCAGCTTCTCGATGGTTTCTTCCACTAAGGTTTGCTCTGTGTGAAGACCTTTGAGTACGTCTTGTAATTTCTGTTTCTCAATCAAGGCAGCACGGGCGAGATCCTCGCGCTGCTTAGTCAATGCTAAAGAGGCCTTCTGCTGCCAATCATGCACTTGCTCATCAATGGCTTCCACTTTGCGCGCCAGCTCTTTTTTGTCCGCTATCGCTTTGGCGGAGTTAGTGCGCACTTCGACAAGTGTATCCTCCATCTCTTGGATAATGAGGCGGATCATCTTCTCGGGATCCTCGGCTTTATCAAGCAGAGCACTGATGTTGGAGTTAACGATGTCGGCGAATCTTGAAAAAATACCCATGATGAGGCTCCTTAATGGTTGTCGCTACGAGTGTGAACAATACAAGTGTCGTGCCAATAAATAAGCGCATTTAAAACAATCACTTAGATTTTAGCTCTTGATTGAAAGACACGCATGTGATGAAAATAACCAACATAAGGTAAATTTTACCAACCGCCCATAGGGGCGATATTGAGTGAGCCGCGACTATGCAACAAAATCTGATTGGCGAGTCACCCGCGTTTCTTGCGGTGCTCGATAAAGTCTCCAAATTGGCTGCGATAGAGCGTCCGGTGTTAATTATCGGCGAGCGAGGAACGGGCAAAGAGCTGATCGCACAGCGCCTTCACTACCTGTCCAAGCGTTGGGACCAACCTTTAATTTCACTTAACTGCGCGGCGCTTAGCGAAGGCTTGATAGATTCCGAGCTATTTGGGCATGAGCAAGGAGCCTTTACCGGCTCCAAAGGGCGTCATCAAGGCCGATTTGAGCGTGCGGAAAATGGCACGCTGTTTCTAGACGAGCTGGCCACTGCCCCGCAAATGGTGCAAGAAAAGCTGCTGCGCGTCATCGAGTATGGTCACTATGAGCGAGTCGGAGGGCAAAAACCACTGACGGCCAATGTCAGGCTCATCTGCGCCACCAACGCCGATTTACCCACCATGGCGAAAGACGGGCATTTTCGCGCTGACTTGCTCGACAGGCTCGCCTTCGATGTCATTTACCTCCCACCGTTACGAGCGCGTCAACAAGACATCCTATTGCTTGCCCAATACTACGCCATCAAGATGTGCCGTGAATTAGGGCTTAGCTATTTTGCCGGCTTCACCGAACATTCGGAGGCAGCGTTGCTCGATTACGACTGGCCTGGCAACGTGCGCGAGCTGAAAAATGTCGTCGAACGTGCCGTGTACCTTCATGGCGAGCAAGAAACGCCGATTGATGAGTTGACCTTTAACCCTTTTAAGCCGCAGTGGAGTGAGCCTCTCGAATCCGCTTCTCATGACACTATAGAGAAGGCGTCCAATGCTGAAGGTGCGCCTGTGTTTACTTTTCCGATGGATTACAAACGCTGGCAGGAAGAGCAAGACATCGCTCTGCTTAACCAAGTGCTGGCAGAAAGCAAATACAACCAGCGAAAAGCCGCACAATTGCTCGGTCTTAGCTATCATCAGCTCAGGGGAATGGTGAGAAAGTATCAATTAAATACGCCAAACCTTGAGTCTTCCGCAGACGATGAGTAAATCGGCTCTTGATAACCCAACACTTGGGTTATCAAGAGGTTTAATGATAAATTACCCTTATCTTTTATGGTAAATCACTCAGATATTGAGGCATAATGTCCAATCGCTTTGTGCTTTATCTCAGGCAATCGCTCTTTCTATGAAAGCATTACTACAGTTAACATTCGGTCTCGTTGGCCTCGGTTTGCTTAGCGGCTGCGGAGACGACATCGACCACAGCAAAATCCGCCAAAGTGGCTTCGTCTATTGTGGCCAAGGTGGCCCCGGGACCTTTAACCCGCAACTGGTCGACAGCGGCATCACGTCTGAAGCGCTCAGCCCTCAGATTTTCGATACCTTACTGGTCCTCGATCCAGATACATACGAACCCATACCCAGTCTCGCCACCGCATGGCAGGTCGATGCAAGCGGCACGGAGTACACGTTTACGCTTCGTCCCAACATCCAATTTCAAATCACACCGTGGTTTACGCCCTCTCGAGCACTGAATGCACAAGACGTGGTGTTTAGTTTTAAGCGTATCATTGACCCACAACATCCGTTTCATCACGTCGGGGGCGGTATTTACCCTTGGTTTAACAGCATCGACTTCCCCAATTTAATTGAAGATGTCGTGGCTACCTCAGATGACCAAGTCCGCTTTATTCTCTCTCGTCCGGATAACACGTTTTTATCCAACATCGCCACCAGCTACCCGGTGATTCTCTCCAAAGAGTACGCGAGTGAACTGGAGATAAAAGATGAAAAAGCGCGCTTAGATTCTCACCCCGTCGGCACCGGACCCTTTTATTTGGCAGAGTACCAAGTCAACGACCTGATTCGCCTTAAACGCCATACACGTTACTGGAAACAGCCCGCCTTGATGGAGCAAGTTGTGTTTGACATCTCCCATCGCGGTACTGGCACACTGGCTAAACTGCTGCGTAACGAATGTGATGTACTGAGCTCGCCTCTGTCGAGTCAACTGCCCATCATTCGCGAGCAAGATAACATTGAGCTGATTTCCAAGCCCGCAATGAACATCTCCTTTATTGCTGTCAATACCGCCCACCCTGCGCTCAAAGATGCGCGCGTGCGCAAGGCACTCAACTTTGCCATTAACCGACAAAACATTTTAGATTCTGTCTACTATGGTACGGGTAGCCAAGCCTATTCGGTTCTGCCGCCTAGCTCTTGGGCGTACCAAAAAGACGCCAACCAAATTCGTTACGATCGCAACTATGCTTTGGCACTGCTGCGAGAATCTGGATTCAGCGAAGGTTTGGAGCTCAGTATGTCGGTACCTCTTGAGCCTCGCGCATTCAACCCAAGCCCGCGCAAAACCGCGGAGTTGATTCAAGCGAACTTGGCAGACATTGGCATCACCTTAAACCTCATTACTGATGAGCGCTTCGAGCGAACCAACCTCACGAGCAACATCGATCTCTACCTCACCGGTTGGATCGCCAGTACGGGTGATCCGGACAACATTCTGCGTCCACTCTTGTCGTGTGATTCCGATCGCGTTGGACTGAATGTCTCCAGTTGGTGTAACCCAGATTTCGACTTTTTGCTCGATTTGGCGCTGGAAGTGGATCGTCCTCGCTATCGCCTCAACCTCTATAGGCAAGCGCAGAATATTTTGAACGAAGAATTTCCCGTGATCCCACTCAATCACGGCGTACAGTTGCAAGCGCATGATCGCTCGATTCGTGGTTTTCGCATGAGCCCATTCAATGCACAACCTTTTGATAAAGTGGAGAGGGTGAACTGATGCTGCTGTATACCCTAAGAAGACTGAACCTCTTCATCATCACCTTGCTTATCTTGACCATGGTGGGCTTTAGCTTACTTCGTTTAGAGCCCGACTCCGCCTGGAGCCAAATGAGCTACTGGTCAGGATGGACGACTTACGTCGGAGAGTTGATGCACTTAAACTTTGGCGTTAATAAGCAAGGCGTGGCGATTATTGACGAGCTGGGAGTGGTCTTCCCTGCCACCATTGAGCTGTGCTTTATCGCGTTTGTCATCTCCCTGATGATTGGTATTCCGATTGGCACGTTAGCGGGCATGCGCCAAGGTAAGTGGATTGATACGGCGATCTCCTTTACCTCGATGTCGGGCTATTCTGCGCCGATATTCTGGATTGCACTATTAATGATCATGGCGTTCTCACTGCACTTTGAGTTATTTCCCGTTGGCGGCCGCTACGATCTTCTGTATCAAATTGAACACGTGACCGGCTTTGCCTTAGTTGACGCGTTTTTTGCCAAAGGTGCGTACCGAGCGCACGCGCTGCAAAGTGTTATCGAACACCTGATCTTGCCCTGCTTGGTGCTGGCACTCGCTCCGACCACACAAGTTATTGGCTTGATGCGCGCCTCGGTTGCGGAAGTGATGGGGCAAAACTACATTCGCGCAGCGCGGATTAAAGGCCTCTCAAATCACGAGATCGTAACTCAACACGTGCTGCGTAATGCCATCCCACCCATCATCCCCAAAATCGGTATTCAGTTATCAAGCATGTTGACCTTGGCCATCATTACCGAGTCTATTTTTAACTGGCCGGGGATTGGTCGCTGGCTACTGGATGCTTTATCAAACCGTGACTACGTCTCTATTCAAGCGGGTGTCATCGTAGTGGCAACACTGGTACTCACCGCCAATATTGTCTCGGATCTGTTGGGTGCTATGGTTAATCCGCTGGTAAGGAAGGAGTGGTATGCTAAGCGATAACATCTATCAAGAAGAGTTGATACCCACTCAGTTTGAGCGTTTTTGGCGCAGCTACAAAGCCAATAGCTTGGCGATGTTTGGTTTGTGGTGTTTGATTCTGCTAATCGTCATCACGCTACTCTCTCCGTGGATCACACCCCATGACCCGCAAGCACAAACCGGTGAATTGCTGATCCCCCCTTCTTGGGATCCGACCGGCACCGTCGAATACTTCCTTGGCACCGACGATTTAGGCCGAGACATTCTCTCGCGCTTAATCGAAGGTTCACAGCTGACGTTCGGCGCCGCCATCATCATCACACTCATCGCGGCCCTCATAGGTTGCTCAATCGGTATTTTGGCCGGAATGACCAAAGGCCTGCTCTCCAGTACGCTCAACCACTTGCTTGATACTGTGATGTCGATCCCTTCCCTGCTGTTGGCGATCATTTTCGTCGCCTTTCTGGGCTTTGGCGAATTCAATATCTTACTGGCGATCGGTCTAGCGCTTATTCCGCGTTTCGTGCGCTCTTTGTATATCGCGGTGCACGCAGAAGTGGAAAAAGACTACATCATGGCCGCAAGACTCGATGGTGCCAATGATTTCTACCTGCTGTGGAACTCCATTCTGCCCAATATCTTAGTGGTGATCGCAGCCGAAATGACCTACGCGTTGTCATTGGCCATCTTGGACATCACCGCACTGGGCTTTCTAGGCCTTGGCGCTCAAACGCCAAGTACCGAATGGGGCGCGCTACTCGGTGACTCCGTCGAGCTCATCTATTTAGCGCCTTGGACAGTGACGTTGCCGGGCCTTGCCATTATGTTCACAGTCATCGTGATCAACCTCGTTGGCGAAGGGGTTCGCCAAGCATTAAATGCGGGGATTGAATAATGCCGCTGTTAGATATCCGTCATCTCACGATCGAGATTGAAACGCCACAAGGGCTGATGAAAGCGGTCGATCGAATGAGCCTGACTCTCAACGAAGGCGAGATTCGCGGGCTTGTGGGCGAATCTGGCTCAGGTAAAAGTCTGGTGGCGAAAGCCATCGTTGGTGTGTGCAAAGAGAACTGGAAAATCACCGCCGACCGCATGCGCTTAGGCAATATAGACCTATTGCAACTCACGCCGAAAGAGCGTCGCCGCGTTATTGCGCGCGATGTGGCGATGATTTTCCAAGAGCCCTCCACCTGTTTGGATCCATCGGAAGAAGTGGGCAAACAGCTGATTGAATCGATTCCAGCCAGCGCCTTTGAAGGCCGCTGGTACGAGCGCTTTAGTTGGCGTAAGAAGCAAGCCATTGGCCTACTGCACAAAGTGGGCATTAAAGATCACAACCGTCTGATGAACAGCTACCCTTATGAGCTGACGGATGGGGAGTGCCAAAAGGTGATGATCGCGATGGCGATCGCGGCCAAACCCAAGCTGTTAATTGCAGACGAACCCACCAATGACCTCGATCCGATCACGCAATCGCAAATCCTGCGTTTGCTCAGTCGAATGAATCAGATCAACAACACTTCAATCTTGCTGATTGGTCATGATCTCACCACCATCACCCAGTGGGCCGATCGCATCACCGTGATGTACTGTGGTCAATCAGTGGAGTCGGCAGATACCGAGCAGTTGCTTGAAAAGCCAAAACACCCCTACACCGTGGCGCTATTGAAAGCGATGCCCGATTTTAGTGAGTGGATTCCTCACAAAGAAAAACTGCAATCCTTGCCCGGCACCATTCCACCGTTGCAACATTTGCCAATTGGCTGTCGCCTTGGACCCCGCTGCCCATACGCGCAGCGTCAGTGTGTTGAGATCCCCATGACCAGACGGATTAAAAACCACAAATTTGCCTGTCACTTTCCACTCAATACGGAGAGAAAAAAAGCATGAGTGCGCTACTTGAAGTCGACCAACTGTCGAAACAGTTTGTCACGCGTTATGGCTTGTTTCGAAAGAAAATCCAACAGGCTGTCAAGCCCGTGAGCTTTAGCTTAGAAGCAGGGCAAACTGTGGGGTTTATCGGCCAAAATGGCTCTGGTAAGTCCACGTTAGCGCGCATGTTGGCCGGTGTGGTTGAACCCAGCTCTGGCGAAATCCGAGTGAATGGCGAAGCGCTGCGCCATGAAGATTACTCGACGCGTTGTAAGCTCATTCGCATGATTTTCCAAGATCCGAACACCTCGCTCAATCCAAGAATTCAGATTGGCCGTATCCTTGAGGGGCCATTGAAGCGAAACACCAACATGCCACCCGAAGCACGCATTAAGCGCGTGAAAGAGACCCTACTTCGAGTGGGATTGTTGCCCGAGCATGCGTACTTCTACCCGCAAATGTTGGCAACAGGTCAAAAGCAGCGCGTCTGTCTCGCGCGAGCGTTAATTTTGCAGCCTTCTGTCATCATCGCCGACGAAGCGCTCAATGGTCTTGATATGGCGATGCGCTCACAGATCATTAACCTGTTTCTAGAACTGCAAGAAGAGATGGGCGTATCGTTTGTCTATGTGTCGCAGCATATTGGCACCGTCAAACACATCACTGACAAAGTGATGGTGATGCACGAGGGAGAAGTGGTCGAGGCGGGTGATACCCACAAGGTGCTGACTGACCCACAACACCCGATCACTCAGCGCATGGTTGAAAGCCACTTTAACAAAGCGCTCTGCTTTCGCTAAATCGCCATTTCAATCAGGGATGTCAGCAATGGAACAGCGAATCTATCTATTCAAACGGGGCAAAGCGATTCTACTTAGCCCCTTGCTGCTCTTTGCTCACCTCACCTTCGCCTACCCTAGCCAGACGACCTGGCTTGACCCAAACTTTGTTGAACGCGCTTTTCTCGATGTTGCACTAAAAAACGAATACCGCCCTGGTGACAAGCCACTGACAAAATGGCAGGCACCGATTCGTATTTGGATCGATCACCGCGTGGCTGATCACGTGCTTCATGATGAGCTGACCAATGCACATCTGCGCGACTTATCCGCGATGACTGGCCATGACATTCGGCGCGTTTCACGCCGAGATGACGCCAACGTGGTGTGGATATTCACCCGTCAAAGTCAGTGGCAAGACGAGATCGCCGAGGAAATAGGCCTTTTTGCTCTTGAGCACATCAAGGGGGCCATCTGCAAAGCGAGCTTTAGTTATACGAACAGCAGCGTTATCGACAAAGGGGTCGTCATTATCCCGGTGGATCAAGCGCGCAGTCACGGCAAGCTGCTGGCATGCATCGTCGAAGAGATCACCCAAGTGCTTGGTCTGCCCAATGACGCAGAAAGCGCCTACCCTTCGATTTTTAATGACGAAACGCCTGAAGATCTGCTCTCGCCTCTCGACGTCATTTTATTAAAACTGCTCTACGAACCTGAGCTGCGCCCCGGTATGAGCCGAGAGCAGGCCGCGCCAGTGGTGCGTAGACTGCTGCAACGCTATCAGCAACAAGGCATCTTACGCGATGCTGCCAAGCAGGCAAAAAACAACCAGCTATTTAAGCTGGTTGGTGGTTATTAATCACGTTGAACGGGCACGGTTAGCCGCGTTTTTTCAGCTCAAATTCAAACTCGTCTGGAAACAGCACGACGCCCTCTTCATTGCTGTCAGGAAAGACAACGACAGAGAGCTCATCTTGCTCAAGCCCGACGGTCCAACGGCTGAACCATTTTGCCGTGGAAATGGATTGCGGCTCGCATTTAGACCACTCACCAGTCGCCCACTCACGCGCAAACTCTTCAGAGGGCCACACAGGCACGCAATCATCATCTTCGGTGTTGAGCATCACGCAGCCATGCTCATCGGTTAAGATCCACACTTTGCGCTCTTTTGCGATCGTATTTAAACAGTAATTAAAACGCTCATCCGGACGCATCTTGTTAATGCTTGTCTTTTGCTCTTCACTGAGTGACATGTTACCCCCTTAAACAAAGAAAAAAGCGCTCACAGGCGACCCTGTAAGCGCTTGAAAATGATCACTGTTTGGATTACGCCAACTCAGTTTGTAGCCAAGGCCAGCCTTGCTTCTTACGGCTCAGCGTGTTTTCCATCATCAGCATGCCATCTTTCTCATGCTTAACCAGCTTCTGCGCCCACTCACCTTTATAGAGTAGACGAGTTTGCGCTGTGGTGATGTCTGTCAGCATCACAGCTGCAAACGCAAGACCTTCTTCATCGCAGCGACGCTCAAGATCCGCTTCCAGCGCGTCAATCATGCCATCAACTTGCTCTAGCGTTGCAAGCTCAACCTGACCCACCACGACATCACGACCGTTGAATGGGTAACCTTTAAGATCTTTCTCAACCAATTCCGCTGCCGACAGACCTTCGATGTTCGTCTTAGCAATCAGAAGGTCTTTGATGAAGGCATCAATGTCTGCCACATCTGCGATCTTCGCTAGCTCTTCAACCGCGTCTTTGTCTTTTTGCGTACACGTTGGCGAAGCAAAGCCCACGGTGTCAGACAAGATGGCCGACATCATCAACTTGGCAATCTTAGGCGTGATTGTGTGGCCTTCGATTTTAAACATATTGAATAGAACCGTGTTGGTGCAGCCTACTGGCCAGATCCACGCTTCCATCGGGTTGATGGTCATCACATCACCTAGACGGTGGTGATCGACGATACCTAGGATTTCTGCGTCTGCCACATCATCAGGTGCCTGTGCGAGATCTGAATAGTCAACCAACCAGATTTTCTCACCGGCCACAGACGTACGAAGCTCTGGCGTCTCTGCACCAGCAACGTCAAGGATGTGTTGAGTTTCACGGTTGATTTCACCTTGGCGGATAGGCATGGCTTGCTCGCCACGTGCCTTCAGCAGTTCAGTTGCCACCAAAGCACTACAAATACTATCACTATCAGGGTTCTTGTGACCTACGACTAGAATCATCTTATTTCCTATACGACTATTACGAGCCCGATCTGGGCGATTACTCACGAAGCCCGATACTTTACCTGATTTTGAGAATTTGTCATCGCCTAACGGTGCCAAAAGCGCCAATTAACCCCTATCGGGTGTTTTGGCTGTCGGGCAAAAGGTGTCTACACTCAAAGGACAATAATCATAAATGAGTCAATGCCATGCGTTTTTGTTTTTATGCTCTGCCGCTGCTTCTCCTTAGCACAGCGCTTTGGGCCAGCCCTCCCGTGATACGCGCCACTCAAGCGCAGTGGCCTCCCTATGTGTTTGAACGGGTCAACTCCGGGCTAGCGATAGAGATTGTTCAAGAAGCGTTTGCCACGCAGGGCTATGACATCGATTTGGAAATTTTGCCTTGGCTGCGCTCACTTAAAGAAGTGCGAAACAGTAAAAAAGATATGTTGGTGTCGCTTTGGTGGTCAGACGATCGTACCCAAGAGCTAGAATTTAGCGTGCCCTATTTGATGGTCCACCTAAAGTTTATTGTGCTAAAAGAAAACGCCTTTGAGTACCGAGACTTCACCTCATTAGAAGGCATGACGGTCGGCATTATTGAAGATTATGGCTATGGAGAGCGCTTTAATGAATCCACCTACTTTACTCGGGTAGTCGCGAGCGATCTCGCCACCAATCTTCGAAAACTGCGCGCAAAACGCGTTGACGCCATCATCGCCGATGAGCGAGCCGCCATTCATACCATGAAGGAAATCGGTTTAGACTCAGACCACTTTTACTTTGTCGATAAAAGCTTGATGATAAAACCCGTGCATCTCGCCATCGCCAAAGATCATCCCGAAAAAAACACCCTAATGGTCCGTTTTATGATAGGGCTGCACCAGCTAAAACAGAGCGGACGCTATGATGAACTCGTAATGAAGTACCGATAGCCTTCGTGCTCTTGTCAACCATCAGCGTTTACCACTTTTAAATCAAGGGGTTTAAGTCGGCTCGTTTTAACCATTGAATCGATAGGTGAAATCGATTTAAATGCATTTGCAAATCATTATCATTTTCATATAATCAAAGAAATGCTTTACGATGGTTTGCACTATGAATCACTTCGATGCCCAAACTGCCACGCTTGACTCGCTGCAATTTAGACCCGCTTACAAACGCTTGCTGCTACCAGTAGGGCTATTGGCGCTGTTATTAAACGACTCAACACGCGCGCTCACGGTTTCGACCCTCTCTGATGCCTTCTGGGCCGTGTCTTGTTACGTGGCAATGACACTCGCTCTCTACCACTCGATTGCGAAGATCACTCGTTCGGACAACCGAATCGTGGCGTTGTATCAGCACTCGCGCCACTACCAAGTGATTTTTGCCGCTCTGCTCGGCGCTCTGCCAGGTTGTGGTGGCGCGATTGTCGTCACCACCCAATTTGTTAGCGGGCGAGTCGGATTTGGCGCCATCGTCGCTGTGCTGACCGCCACCATGGGTGATGCGGCCTTTCTGCTCCTCGCCAGCCAGCCAAATGTGGGATTGGGTGTGATTGCACTGGGTGTTGTCGTGGGTATTGTCAGTGGCTTGGTGGTTAACGCAATTCACAAAGACGACTTTTTGCGTCCCGCACTTAAGCAAGCCCTAACGTTACAGACGCTGCAACACGCAGCCAATAAAGAGACGAGTAAAGCGATTGAAATTCAAGCCATCAATCTGCAAGGGACATTCTGGAAGTGGCTGCTGATCCCCACCGCTCTTGTCGCCATACTCGGTTCCTTTCAAGTTGATGTGAATCAGTGGTTAAACGTGCCTGACATGACCATGGAGTGGCTTGGGACGGGTTTGATTGTCATGAGCATGCTACTATGGTCTCTGACTCGTGAGATCAAAGACTATGAGTCAACGGTAGCGGAAGATTGCAAAATCGTCTCGTCACACCCGATTCAAAAAGCCGCGCAAGATACCAACTTTGTGACTGCCTGGGTGATTGTCGCCTTCCTCGCCTTTGAGCTCATCCAACAGGCTGCGCATATCGATATCACTAATAGTGTGGCTCAACTTGGGGTTTGGATGCCTCTAATGGGGGTTGCTGTGGGTCTGCTTCCCGGGTGCGGGCCGCAAATTTTGGTGACCAGTTTGTATATCTCTGGTGCGGCGCCCCTATCAGCACAATTGGCGAATGCCATCTCTAACGACGGCGATGCCTTGTTCCCGGCGATTGCACTGGCGCCAAAAGCCGCCTTAGTCGCGACCGTCTATTCAGCCTTACCGGCGTTACTGGTCGGTTACGGCTACTTCTTTTTGTTCGAATAGACGCTCAAAAAAAACGCCCTCGGTATCGCCGAGAGCGTTTTTCTGTCAGCAAGCGATGTCATGCACCACTCATTCATCAATAATCATGTTACTTATGACGCTCTTTAAGCTTATTGATTACATCGTTCATAGATAGACCTTGGTCTTGAAGCAGCACCATCAAGTGGTAGATCAGATCTGCCGACTCACACACTAGCTCCGCCTTGTCGCCCGACGTCGCCGCAAGCGCGACTTCAACGCCCTCTTCGCCCACTTTCTGCGAAATACGTTTGGTGCCACGGGCATAAAGGCTGGCAGTATAGGAAGAGTCTGGGTCGGCACTCTTGCGGGCAGCCAATAGCTGCTCAAGTTGATGAAGCCACACCATTTGCGACTCTTCTTGCTTGTCAGCGTCCCAGCACGTCGTGGTACCTGTGTGGCACGTCGGTCCGATAGGCTCCACTTTGACCAACAAGGTATCGTTGTCACAATCAAGCGCCATGTTTTTCAGTTGAAGCACATTCCCTGAGGTCTCACCTTTCGTCCACAGACGTGATTTCGTACGTGAAAAGAAGGTCACTTGTCCTGTCTGCGCGGTTTTCTCTAGCGCATCTTGATTCATGTAGCCCATCATCAGCACTTGGCTCGATTGGAAATCTTGGACAATCGCAGGCACTAAGCCATCCACTTTGTCCCAGTCGATACGCTCAGCAAGTGCGCTCACTTGCCCGCTAGCAAAACTCATACTCGTACCTCTACGCCTTGTTGTTTCAGGTAGTGTTTTAATTCACCGATATTGATGATTTGCTTATGGAAAACCGAAGCCGCTAATGCACCATCGACGTTAGCTTGATGGTAAGCGTCTGCAAAGTGGACCATTTCACCGGCTCCGCCAGAAGCAATCAGCGGTACCTTGCACACTTCACGCACCATGTTGAGCTGTTCGATGTCGTAGCCGTTGCGCACGCCATCTTGATTCATCATGTTAAGGACAATCTCACCGGCGCCTCGTTTTTGAACTTCTTGTACCCAGTCGCGTGTTTCCCACAGTGTCGCTTTGGTACGTTGTTCGTCACCAGTGAACTGGTACACCTGGTATTTGCCTGTCTCTTTATCGTAATAAGAGTCAATGCCTACCACGATGCACTGTACACCAAATTTATCCGCAAGATCGGTAATCAGCTGTGGATTGGCTAAGGCCGGCGAATTAATCGACACCTTATCAGCACCGAACTCGAGAATGCGCGCCGCATCTTCAGCCGATTTGATACCACCAGCCACACAAAAAGGAATGTCAATGACCTCAGCAACGCGGGCTACCCAGCTCTTGTCGACCACGCGGCCATCACTGGATGCGGTAATATCGTAAAACACTAGTTCGTCCGCACCTTCTTCAGCGTAACGCTGCGCAAGGGGCACGATGTCACCGATAATTTCATGGTTGCGAAATTGAACCCCTTTCACCACCTGACCATCTCGAACGTCGAGACAAGGAATTATTCGCTTTGCCAACATGCAAACGCCTCCTCTGCAGTAAATTTGCCATCGAGTAACGCACGACCAACAATCACGCCAGACACACCGCTACCTTTGAGCGCCTCGACGTCAGCCAGCGACCCAATGCCCCCTGACGATTGAAATTGCACTTGCGGGTACTGCTTGCAAAGGTCGACGTAAAGCTCAACGTTAGAGCCCGTCAACGTACCATCACGTGAGATGTCCGTGCATAGAACATGCTGTAATCCGACAGTTAGATAATCGTCAATTAAGGCTTCAATCGTCACGCCTGAATCTTCTTGCCAGCCGGAGATCGCCACCTTGCGTACACCTTGATCATCGATATTGATGTCGAGCGCTAAGACAATTCTCTCCGCACCGTATTTTTCCATCCAACCTTTGACCAGTTCTGGTTGCTTCACCGCTGTGGAACCAACCACGACGCGCTCGGCGCCGGCTTCAAGTAAATCCACAACGTCTTGCTCACTGCGCACGCCGCCGCCAATTTGAATTTTTGCAGGGGTACTGGCTAACAGTTTGGCAATCAGGTCTAACTGACGCGCACTGGTATCTTTAGCACCAGTCAAATCCACCAGGTGCAGCCAGTTGGCGCCAGCTTGGTGATACAGATTAAACTGCTCAGCTGGATCCACTTTGTATTCGGTCACTTGGCCGTAATCGCCCTGATAAAGACGAACGACCTGACCTTCTATTAAATCGAGTGCTGGAATAATCACGAAGGTTATGTCCCTATAATGCTAAAAAGTTTTCAATCAGTTTTGAGCCGGCTTTCGATGAGCGCTCTGGGTGAAATTGCACCCCGTAGTAATTGCCACTTTGCACCGCAGCGGTAAAGGGTTGGCCATACTCACACTGAGCGATGGTGTAGTCGCCGACAGGCATCGCAAAGCTATGGACGAAATAGAAATACTCGCCCTCTTCAATCCCCTTAAACAGTGGGTGATCTGGGGTGGCCGATACCGTATTCCACCCCATGTGCGGGAGCGGAAGATCACCCGTCTCCATCAAGCGCACTTCGCCGTCACAAAGACCGAGACACTCAACCGCATTTTCGCCTTGCGTGCCTTTCTCTTGGGAGAGTTTGCCAAGCAGTTGCATACCTAAACAGATACCAAGCAGTGGCTTTTCGACCCGTTTCACCAAATCAATCAAATCACGCTCAGCAAGGTTTTTCATTGCTTCGCTTGCCGTGCCAACACCGGGTAAGAACAGCTTATCCGCAGCGAGCACCACATCAGGATCTTTTGAAATCGTCACGGATTGACCTAGGCGCTCAATAGCGAACTTGACCGATGAGACGTTGGCACAGCCAGTATCGATGATAACGACGTTTTGCTTTGTCATAGTCTCTCTCCTTACAACACGCCTTTACTGCTCGGCAGTTCATTGCCTTCCACTTTAATAGCTTGACGCAGAGTGCGACCAAACGACTTAAACAAGCTTTCGATGATATGGTGATCATTATCGCCGGCTGAAGAGAGGTGCAAGGTACACGCCAATGTATCGGTCAATGAGCGGAAGAAGTGCACCACCATTTCAGTGGATAAATCGCCGACCTGATCGCGGCTAAACTTGGCATCAAACTTCAAGTAAGGTCGACCAGAGAGATCCAACGCGCACTGCGCCAGACACTCATCCATCGGCAAGCTGAAACCAAAGCGGCCAATCCCACGTTTATCGCCCAACGCTTCTTTTAGTGCTTGGCCCAACGCCAGTGCAGTGTCCTCAATGGTGTGGTGATCGTCGATGTGCAGATCGCCTTCCACCTGACATACCATTTGGAAGCCGCCGTGCGTCGCAATTTGGTCTAGCATGTGGTCAAAAAAGCCAAGACCAGTGCTGATGGCGTTGCCACCTTGCTCATCGAGATTAACCTTCACTTTGATGTCGGTTTCTTTGGTGGTTCTCACCACTTCAGCAACGCGAGCATTCACGGTGAGCTCTTTTAAGATTTTCGGCCACCCCATGGTTTCTGGGTGGTATTGGATGCCGCGAATCGCCATGTTTTCCGCCAGTTGAAGGTCGGTCGCGCGATCGCCAATGACCACAGAGTGCTTGAAATCCACTTTGCCGCCTTGAAGGTACTCTTTGACCATACCCAATTTCGGTTTACGGCACGAACAGTTGTCCTCTTCAAAATGAGGACAAATCAATACATCATCAAACTTCACACCCTGAGAGGAGAAGATTTCCATCATCATGTCGTGCGGCGCATCGAAATCCGCTTGCGGATAGCTGTCTGTGCCTAGGCCATCTTGGTTTGTGACCATCACCAAGCGATACCCTGCGTCTTGCAGCGCAAGCAAACTTGGGATGACATACGGCTCTAGCTTGAGTTTGTCTAAACGATCGACTTGAAAATCAACCGGCGGCTCGACGATTAAGGTGCCGTCTCGGTCAATGAAAAGAATTTTTTGTTGTGTGCTCACTCGAACTTCCTTATCTCAATCTTAAAGGCGCCCGCCACAGCCAGCGCCCATTTGTTTCTTTACTGCGTGTCATCACGCGCTGTAGTAGTTGCGGATAAATAGTAGTTACGGATAAAACCGAGAGTCTTCTCGCACTCATCTCGACTACCAATACTGATGCGAACGCAATCCTCAATCGGCGAATTGCGCAAAATAATGCCAGTGTCCCACGCCGCTTTAAACAGTGCATCACCATCGGGGAATTTCACCAACAGATAGTTGCCCCACCCCTCGAACACCGTTAAACCAGCAATGGTCGACAGGCCCGCTTGCAAATACGCGCGATTGGCATTGAGGTCCAGAACTTGGAACTTGGCTCTAGCAAGCCCTGCCTCTGAGAGAGCTTGGGTGGCAATTTCCGCCACTGGCACAGGCACTGGGTATGGCGCGATCACTTTCAGCAAGACGTTGATCAACGCCTCATTCGCCAAGGTAAAGCCGCAGCGCAGACCGGCAAGGGCAAACGCTTTGGACAAAGTGCGCAAAATAGCCAAATTGGGGTACTGAGCCAGTAAATCGACCGTCGATGCTTCTGGACAAAAATCGATGTAAGCTTCATCCATCACAACAATAGCGCGGTCTTGGGTCATCTCAAGCAGTCGGACGATGTCTTCACGCTTAACCAAATTACCGGTTGGATTGTTAGGGCTGCAAACAAAGACCAGTTTTACCTTGTCTAAGTTGGCTTCAATGGCGCTGAGATCCAGTTGCCAATCTTGAGTCAACGGCACCACTTTTTTCTCCACACCAATGGTTTCCGCTGAAATAGCGTACATTCCGTAGGTAGGTGGACAATATAAAATGGCGTCTTCGCCCGGCTCACAAAATGCGCGAATCAGAAGCTCAATACCCTCATCCGCACCGCGCGAGGTCAGCGTTTGTTCAGGTTTCACCCCCGCGTAAGCGGCGTAAGCGTTAATCAACTCAGTAGGTTGGCACTCACTGTAGCGATTCAGGCGGGCGAAATCCATCTTATACTCATTGTTGAACGGCGACTCGTTGGCATTGAGCCACACATCGCCACTGCCGCCAATACGACGTGCTGACAGGTAAGGGGTCAATTGCTGAACTTGTTTGCGTGCTAGCTTTTCCATCTCTTACCCTTGCTTCTGAGCCAATTTTTCTACACGAATGGTAACGGCGCGTTTGTGCGCATCCAGTCCTTCTGCTTCCGCCATGGTCACGACGGTCGGCGCAAGATTTTTAATCCCTTCCTCTGAGAGCTCTTGCACCGTCATACGCTTGGAGAAATCCGCCAATCCTAGACTTGAATAGGTGCGAGTGTAACCATAGGTAGGCAGAACGTGGTTGGTGCCCGACGCATAGTCGCCCGCTGACTCAGGAGACCAATCACCAAGGAAAATCGATCCAGCGTTATCAAGAAGAGGAAGCAGTTCACGTGGGTTCTTGGTCTGTACGATCAAGTGCTCTGGGCCATAGTAGTTCGAAATAGAAACCGCCTGAGTGATGGAATCAGAAATGATGATCAAACTCGACGCCAGTGCTTTTTCTGCAATAGAAGCGCGAGAGAGTACTTTAAGTTGACGCTGAACAGCATCCGTCACTTGATCGGCAATCACTGGCGATGGCGTGACCAACACCACTTGTGAGTCTGGGCCGTGCTCAGCTTGGCTCAAGAGATCCGCAGCAATGAAATCTGGGTCGGCGGTCTCATCAGCGATCACTAACACCTCAGAAGGGCCCGCTGGCATGTCGATCGCGGCACCGCGAAAATCGTTGCTCACTTGGCGCTTAGCTTCTGTGACGTACGCATTACCAGGGCCGAAAATCTTGTCCACTTTCGCCACGGTTTCTGTTCCGTAAGCCATCGCAGCAATCGCTTGACCACCACCAACATTGTAAACTTCATCGATACCACACAGCTTCGCCACGTAGAGGATTTCATCTGCGATCGGTGGTGGTGAGCAGAGTACCACTTTACGACAACCCGCAATCTTAGCCGGTACGCCGAGCATTAATACGGTCGATGGCAGTGGCGCACTGCCACCTGGAATGTAAAGACCGACTTTCTGAATCGCTCGAGTCACTTGTTCACACACAACACCAGGTTGCGTTTCAACTTTAATAGGCTGTGGCTTTTGGGCTTTGTGAAACTTAGCGATATTGGCGTACGCTTGCTCAAGCGCTTGCTTCATGGTTTCGCTTAAGCGCTCTGACGCCGCCTCAATCTCTTGAGTTGAGACTCGAGTCGACTCTGGTTTGACGCGATCATACTTTTCCGTCAACGCCAATAGAGCAGCATCGCCTTGCGTTTTTACTTGTGCGATAACCTCAGACACCGCAGCGGTAATATTCGCCCCTTCGGTAATGGCAGGGCGCTCTAAAATGGAGTCTTGTTGAGATTCACTCAATGATTGCCAAACAACTGTTCTCATCGCCCTTACTCCATCATTTTCTCAATTGGCAGTACTAGGATTGAGCTAGCACCAAGCTCTTTGAGTTGTTCCATGGTTTCCCAGAACAAGTTTTCGGTACTCACAAGGTGAACGGCCACTTTTTGTTTATCAGCAGAGAGCGGCAAAACGGTTGGATCTTCTGCGCCAGGAAGGAGCGATTTGATCTGCTCAAGTTTGTCTGCTGGGGCGTGCAGCATGATGTATTTCGACTCTTTCGCTTGCTGAACGCCTTGCATACGAGTCAATAGCTTATCAATCAGTTTGGTTTTATCTTGTGCGAACTCACCTTTGCGCTGAATAAGGGTCGCTTTTGATTGGAAGATGACTTCCGCTTCTTTTAAGCCGTTCGCTTCTAAAGTAGCGCCGGTAGACACTAGGTCGGCGATGGCATCAGCAAGGCCAGCACGTGGCGCGACTTCAACAGAACCGGTCAGCATACAGGTTGAGAACGGTACGCCTTGCTCATCCATGTAGGCTTTTAACAATTGTGGGTAGGTGGTAGCGATACGCTTACCGGCCAAATCTTGCGGGCCGTTGTACTCTTCATCCTTATCGATCGCAATAGAGAGGCGGCAGCCACCAAAATCGAGACGGCGCAATGTCACAAACTCACTAGGCTCACCCAATGCTTTGCGGTCTAGGCGGACTTCTTCCAATTCGTTTTCGCCAATGAAACCAAGATCAACCACACCGTCCATGATCAAACCTGGGATATCGTCGTCACGCACAAGCAGCAAATCGATTGGCATGTT